>JAUUZB010000128.1 GCA_030590185.1 Deltaproteobacteria bacterium | reverse complement strand
GGCCACTGCCGGGCGATCAAATCGCACCAACCCGCCGGTCGACCGGTGACCGGCACGACGCGCAGGCCCGCTGCGGCGAGCTGCCAGAGAGCCGCATAGGCGGCCGCACCGAGCCGGCCGTCGTCGGTCAGGGTGCCGTCGATGTCCATGAACACGCCCTGGACGGCTCCTGCCGCCTGAGCGGGAAGATCCTCGATCGTACGCATCTGGGCAGACTAGCCAACCCAGGAGGGGCCAACAATGCTTTACAGCCGAACCGACGGTTGCTAGTGGACATCCGCCATGCTGAACATCCTCTACGCCATCTTGGCTGGGGCCGCGGTCTTTTCGGCCCTCTTCTTCCCCGGCGTGCTAGGCCTGGGCGAAGCGATCGTCCCGGGCATCCTCGCGGTGATGATCGCCTACTACCTGCTGGCGCGCCGCACCTTCAAACAGGTGGAGGGGCTGGTCAACGTGGCCGCCAATAACCTCCAGTCCCAGCCGCCGCGCTTCGAGCTGGCGATCCAGGGCCTGGAAAAGGCGTACCAGTACAACCGCGTGCAGTTCGGTGTGCGCACCCAAATCGACTCCCAAATCGGTGTGATCTACTTCCTACAAAAGGAATTCACCAAGGCGCTGCCCTACCTGGCGAAGTCGACCGTCTTTGGTCATTGGCTCGGGGTCGGCATGCTCGCGGTGATCCACTACAAAAAGAAACACCACGACGAGATGCGCAAGGTCCTGGAGACGGTCACCAAGCGAGGCAAGAAGCAGAGCCTGGCCTGGAACCTACGGGCCTACTTGCTGTGCCAAATCGGCGATCGGGACGCGGCCCAACGGATCCTGGTGGAGGGCCTCAAGAAGACCAAGGATGATCCGAAGGTCAAGGAGGCGCTCCTGCAGCTCCAGAACGGCAAGAAGATCAAGATGCGGGGCTACAAGGAGCAGTGGTACCAGTTCCACCTCGAACGGCCGCCGGCCCAGTATCAAATGCAGGCCATGCCGATGCGAGGCGGCAAGGCAGCCCGCCGCGGACGCTGGTGACCCGGAACCGAAGCCCTCGCGATCCCAGCGGGCTATTTTCGAAGCACCATTCGCCCTCGGTACTTGCACGGGTTGTCGGAGGTGTATAGACTAGCCGCAGTAAGAACAGTGAATCTAAGTTGACCCGGCAGACGGTGGCGGGGGCATGGTTATCCCTCCCCCCCAACCCTCGTTGCTGTTGGCCGGGTCATTAATTTATTTGGGCCGCCCATTGAGTTTTGTGGGCGGTCCATTTTTTTTGGCTTCGGCCAGTTTTTCCTAACCCCACTCCTTTCCTTTGCCCAGCGCGCGCGGTGTCGTGTATCGTAACTACGCGGATGCTTCTGCCCTTATCTCTCATGGCCAGCCTCGGTCTGGGCGGGCCCGGCGGTGCCCTCGGTGTCGAGGTCGATCCGGTCTGCCGCGACCTGAGCACCCAACTCAACGCCATCCTCGAGTCGCCGGTGTTCGAAGGCGCGCGCCTCGGACTCTATGTCGGGAACCTCACCACCGGGAGGAAGCGCTACGCCCGTCATGCGGACGAGCTGCTGGTGCCCGCCTCCAACATCAAGATCGTCAGCACCGCCGCGGCCCTGCACTTCCTCGGCACGGACCACCGCTTCATCACCCGTGTCTACGGCAATCAAGACGACAAGGGCGTCGTCAACGGCGGCCTGTGGATCCAGGGCACCGGCGACCCGTGGCTGTTGCCGGAGCGCATCTGGTATCTGGCCAACCGCCTCTACTACCTCGGCGTGCGCCAGATCCGCGGCGACCTCACCGTGGACGACACCTTCTTCGACGGACCGCGCCTCTCCCTCGGCTGGCAGCAGGATCGGACCTCCTACGCCTATATGGCGCCGCGGGGCGCCGTGTCGGTCGGCTTCAACACCATGCTCGTGCACATCTATCCGGCCGCCACCGCCGGCGAGCCGGCGGAGATCCTGATCGAGCCGCGCTCCGGATACGCCAAGATCGAGTCGAGCGTGGTGACCGTGTCTCGCGGGCGCACCCGCCTGGCCATCGACGTGACGCCCGACGGCGACCGCAGCCTGGTCCGGGTCTCCGGCCGGATCTCGAGCCGCGAGGCGGGCCGTGGCTATTTTCGCCGGGTCGACAACCCCCCGGTGTTCGCCGGCGAAGTCCTGCGCCAATCTCTCAAGCAGATCGGTGTATCATTTCGCAACAGCAAGGTCCGAGTCGGCCCGGTCCCCGAGAACGTGGATAAGATCGCCCAGATCTCCTCTCCCCGCCTCAAGGACCTGATCGATCGGATCAACAAGCACTCGAACAATTTCATGGCCGAGCAGATAGCCCTGGCCACCGGCGCCCACGTCTACGGCCCACCCGGGAACTGGGAGAAGGCACAGCAGGCCATCGAGCTCTTCCTCGACGACGTGGTCGGGCTGACCCCCAACTCCTACGCGATCCGCAACGCCAGCGGGCTCCATGACGTCAATCACATGAGCCCCCGACAACTGGTGAAGGTGTTGGCCCACGTGTACGGACAACCCCGGCTGCGTCCTGAATACGTCGCCTCGATGTCGGTGGCCGGCACCGCCGGCACCCTCTCCTCGCGCATGCTCGACTCCGACGCGGTCGGCGTGCTGCGGGCCAAAACCGGCACCCTCTCCATCGCCAGCGCGCTGTCGGGCTACGTCACCGCCAAGCGGGGCGAGGTGTTGGCCTTCTCCATCTTGGTCAACGACTACACCACGCCGGTCAGCGAGATCTGGGCGGCCCAGGACGAGATCGGCGCGGCCCTCGCCGCCATGGACTCGGCCTGCGGCAAGCGCCGAACACCAACCGCGGCACGCCGCCGGGCGCCGCCACCTGCCGCCCCGATGACCACTGACGCCGCGGGGCTCGAGGTGGCCCGGCCATGAGTGAGCACGCGGACCTGGACCAGCTCGAGACGGAGATCAAAAAGCTCCGCCTGGCCTTTGAGAAGTATTTCGCCGGGGTCGAACGGGTCGAGCCGATCGAGGAGCACAACCGAGTCAAGGCGACCCTGCGGCGCCTGCGCGCCGACTACACGGTCAACACGGCGCGCAAGTTCCGGCTGCAACAGCTCCAGGCAACGTTGATCACCCACGAGTCCTACTGGAACCGCATCTGCCGCCAGATCGAAGAGGGGACCTACAGGCGCCATATTCTAAAGGCGGAGCGCCTGCTCGCCCAACGCCAGGCCGAAGAGGAGGCCCGCCGGCTCGAGCGCGAGAAGCGGGCCGCGGCGGTTGGCGGCGACGCCGGTGGGGCAGCGGCGACCGCAGGGCCGAATGCCCCGGCGACGGCGGCGAAGAAGGCGGCGGTCCCCAAGGCCGCGGCCAAGCCGGTTGAGCACTCGGCACACCTCAAGAGCCTGCACGCCGCCTACGTCAATGCGCAACGCACCTCCGGTGCCACCAAGACCCTCAGCATCGAGGCCCTCGCCCGGACCGTGACCAAGCAGACCGCGACGCTCAAGGAGCGCTACAAGTGCGCCAACGTCGAGTTCAAGGTCGTGCTCAAGGGCAACAAGCCGGTGCTCAAGGCGATCCCGAAGTAGGCGGCACTCGAGGCTCTCTCACAGATCGGATCTGGGCGTTTTTTTTTGGGACCTCCGGAGCCGCCTGGCGGCGTCTCCTTCGGGCTCCGGGAGCCCTTCGGTCTCCCTCCGCGCTGCGCGAGCCCCTTCGGGTCTCGCTCCGCACCCTGCGCAGCCGCCTGCGGCGTCTGCTCCGGGGCTCCGGGAGCCGCTGCGCGTCTCCCTTCGCGATAGGGCCTAGGAGTTTCTCACCAACCGCCCGAGCACCTCCCCTGTCGCCGCGATGGCGCGGGCGATCTCCTCGTCGGTGGTGTGCGTCGTCAAGGAGTAGCGCACCACCTGACTCGCCTCCCGGGCGCTCAGTCCCATGCCGAGCAACGCCGGTGACGGCTCGATGGCGCCGACGCTGCAGGCGCTGCCGGTGCTGATCGCCACCCCGAGCTGGTCGAGGGCCATCATCAGGGCGTCCCCTTCTATGTCGCAAAATCGGACACAGGTGGTGTTGCCGAGCCGCGGCTGGTGAGCGCCGATCACCTCGTGGGCAACGGTCTGGGCTTCGGCGACGGCCCGCAGACCTGCCTCGAGCTGATCCCGTCGGGCCGCGACCGCCGCCGTGTCGTGGGGCTCAGCGAGGGCCGCGGCCAGGGAGGCAGCGCCCGCGACGTTCTCCGTGCTGGCTCGCCGGCCCTGCTCCTGACCACCGCCGATCAGCAGGGCGGCGATCTCGACACCGGCACGAATACGCAGCGCGCCGATGCCGGCCACGGCGCCGAGCTTGTGTCCAGAGAGGCTGACCAGGTCACCCACCGCCGCCGCGTCCGGCACACGGGCCACGGCCTGCACGGCGTCGACGTGGAGCAGCACCCCGCCCGGACTCAACCCGGCGGCGATCTCGGCCACCGGCTGCAACACCCCGGTCTCGTTGTTGGCGGCCATCACCGACACCAGGCGCGTCTCGGGGCGCACCGCGGCCAGGACGCGCTGCGGGTCCACCCGCCCGTGGCGCTCCACCGGCACAACGTCGAGGTCGATCTCCCCGGCCTCCGCGAGATCCGTGAGGGTGCCGGTGACCGACGGGTGCTCGATGGCGGTGGTCACCACGGAGACGCGCTCGCCCGCCGCCCGCACCACCCCCAGGATCGCCAGGGCGTTCGCCTCGGTCCCGCCGCTGGTGAAGACGATCTCCCCCGCCTCAGCCCCGAGGGCCGTCGCGACCGCCGCACGGGCCGCGGCCAGGCGTTGCGCGGCCCGCCGGCCGAGTACGTGGGGCGAAGAGGGGTTGGCAAAATCGACGCAGGCCTCGCGGTACGCCGCCCGCGCCGCGGCGGTGGCGGGCAGACCAGCGTTGGCGTCGAGATTCATGACGGACCCGGCGTTCGAAAAACGCTCGGCGTTCGAAGCAGACGGGACGAGCGACGCTGGGGTCAGGCCCCGGCGCGCTGCTGGGCCTGGAAGAACCGCATGGCGTTGTCCAAGGAGTTCTCCATGGCGCCGACCAGGAAGCGGCGGAACTGCCGCTCCGGGGCCCGCAGCGCCTCGTAGTAACGCTGCCGATCCGTGGCGTGGATCACCACCGGCAGATGGCCGGCGCGGTGCACCACGAAGTTGATCAGCAGGCGACCGATCATGCCGCTGAACTTGGAGAACGGGAAGACGTGCATGAAGCGGTGATGCAGAACCGCCGCGAGCTCGATCGGGTGCAGCTCCTTGTCGTGCTTGGACTTGAGAAAGTCGAGCACGTCGTTGAGCCGCTGATGGATCTTGGTCGGCTGAGCGATCTCGTGGAAATAGGTGCGATGGATCGGGATGTCCTTGCGGTAGTTCCCGGCCACCTCCGGGTCGTCGATCAAGCAGCCATGCAAATCCTTGAGGAAGCTAACCGAGATCGGAGCCCGCTTCTGATTCGACCGCTCACGCATCTGATCGATGCACCACTTCTGGTCCTTGATGTGCTTGTAGGTCGGGAGCAGGCTGACGTCGCTGATAATCTTGTTATCAACGGCGCTCTTGATCTCCGGATAGGAGAGCACGACGCCCTCGAGCCCGTTCTCGTGGAAGATCCAGGAGATGTCCCACATCTCCCGGAAGTCATCCAGCGTCCATTCGGTGCGCTCGATGTGCTCGACGAGGATCTCGGTCCGGTCGTCGATCTCCAGGTACCGCTGCCGCATCGCGCCGTCCTCGTCGAACTGCGCCCAATCGATCTCAGGCCCGCCCATGGGTTTGATCCTCGCTTGCCTTACGGTTTTTTGGATTATCAAGATAACTCAACAATTCTAGGAAGTTGCATACTATCGAGCCCCACCCGATCTGTCAAAGGGAAACGTGCGATCCGGGTCTCAGCTCCCGGAAATCGGTCAGCGCAAGTGAATTCAGCATGGAAATCGCGTGCTTGAGCAGATGAAGGGTGAGGGTTTAGGGGCCCCTCCCTACACGACCGAACGCGATTCGGCAAGACCCCGGGGGGGGAGAAACCTCGTCCATCGACCTGGCCCAAGCCCAAAATCGTGCGCTGATTGATGGATTATTCTCAGCTCGATAGTTGTGACACGATGCATCAGAAGCGACGTTTGATAACCGCGGCCAAAGCAGGTAGCCCCATGGGGAGCATGACCCGTTCGGTTTTTTTCCTGCCCCTGCTCGCCTTGGTGGCCGCGAGTGCCCTGGGCCGCGAGGCGCGAGGCGCCAACCCCGGTTGCGTGGCCGTGGTGGGTGATAGCGATCTGCACGGCAGCCTCGAGCCATTCCTGACCGACGCCGTGGCGTTGGGCGGTGAGGCCGCAGGACCAGCCCCGGCACGCCTGCGCTACGGTGGCATCGTCGCCGTGGCCGGCTACCTGGAAATTTTGCGAGCCCGCTTCGGCTCGCGCCTGGTCTTTGTCTCCGCCGGTGATCTCTACCAGGGTACCTTGGCCTCCAACCTCTCCCGGGGCCGCGCCGTGGTCGCAGCCTTTGGGGCCCTTGGCCTGCAGGCGACCGCAATCGGCAACCACGACTTCGACTTTGGACCGCTGACCCCCGAGGCCCCCGACGTGCAGGGGGTGCTCAAACAACGCGCGGCCGAGGCGGCTTTCCCGTTCCTGTCCCTCAACATCCTAACGACCGACACCCACCACTTGATCACCTGGCCCGGCACCCAGTCCAGCCTGCTGGTGAACGCTGGTCAGCGCCGGGGCGGTCTGCTCGTCGGGATCATCGGCGCGGCCGGCACCGACACCCCCACGGTCACCCGCCCGGAGTTCGTCGCCGGCCTCGAGTTCCCGGAGCCGATCCCGTTGATCGTGGCCGAAGCCCGCCAACTGCGGGCGCGCGGCGCCGAGCTGATCCTCCTGACCGCACACTTCGGTGGCAAGTGCGCATCCCTCGACGACCCCCACGACCTGTCGAGCTGCGATCCAGACTCAGAGTTGTTTCGGGTGCTCAACGCCCTTCCCCCGGGCACGGTCGACGTCGCCATCGGCGGCCACACCCACTCCCACGTCAATCACTGGGTCAACGGCACCCTAGCGCTGCAAGGCGGGGCCCGCGGCCAGTACCTGGCGCTGGCCGAGGTCTGCACCAAGCCGACCGGCGGCATCGATCCGGCCCGGACGCAAATCCACGGCTCCGTTCGCCTCTGTCTCGATGAGTGGAGCACGGGCGGCTGCGAAACGCCGGCTCACGAGGGTAAGAGCTCTGATCGAGTGAGCGGCGGCATCCGACAGGCGCAATTCCTCGGCGAGCCGGTGACCATCCCGGCGGCGATCACCGACGTGCTCGAACCGTACCTGGCCGAGGTCCGCGACGCCGTGAACGCGCCCCTCGGGATCACGCTGCCCGCGCCGCTGATCAGGGATGCGGGCAAGCCCCGACTCGGGGATCTGGTGGCCGGGGCCATGCAGCGGGCCGCAGGCTCCGACTTCGCCGTCCAGAACCTCGGCGGGGTGCGTACCGACCTGCCGGCCGGCCCGTTGATCTACGGGCAGGTCTTCGAGGTGCTGCCCTTTGGCAATCAAATAGGGGTGCTCACGCTCACCGGCGTCCAGGTGGAACGGTTCGTGCGGCAGCTGATCACGCGGCGCGACAAGCCACCATTCCTCGCCGGCCTGACCGCGGTGGCGCGGGGCGGCGGCTATGCGGTGACGAGAACGGACGGCGCGGCCCTCGCCCCGGACCAACGCTATACCCTGGCGACCAGCGACTTCTTGGTCTCCGGGGGTGAGGGGCTCAACGTGGTGCTCCGCCAGGTGGCAGACGGCGACCAGACTATCCTCGACGCGACCCTGCGCGACGCTCTCATCGATCTGCTGCGGGCGCGCTACCCGAGCGAGGCAGGTGAGGCGCCCGCGGCTGAGGAGTACGGAGCCCAGGCCCGACCGCGAAAGGTCAGGTGAAGCGCCCGCGGCTGAGGAGTACGGAGCCCAGGCCCGACCGCGAAAGGTCAGGTGAAGCGCCCGCGGCTGAGG
>JAUUZB010000046.1 GCA_030590185.1 Deltaproteobacteria bacterium | reverse complement strand
GTCGGGCGGCACCTGCGGATGGAAGCCACTCGGCGGCGCGCCGTGACAGGTGCCGCACGCGTCTTGGGAGTCATCGACCACGGTCCACTGTGGGTCGGTGATGGTGCCGCCACCGTTGGTGAGGGTGGCGCCGTGGCAATAGACGTTGGTGCAGCGGGTGCTATCAAAAGCCGGCACGGCGCCGTCGGCGGTGGCGAGGGCGCCCCAGGTGAGCTCGGCGGGCAGCGCTGTGTCGGCGTGGCCGGGGGCGTTGTTCTCAGTGGGCACCACGTGGCAATCGTCGCAGAGGATCGGGGCGTGCCAATCGGCGACCGCGAGGTGCTCCCGGTGGGCGCCGACGCCCACCGAGGTGGTGTCGGTGTTGCCGAGGGTGTCGATGGGGGGCGCCGGATCCCCGTCCCCGCCGTGACAGGAGTCGCAGTTGAGGTCGATCACCTCGAGGATGCCGTTGACGTGCAGGTCCGGCGCGATGATCGTCTCCTCGCCGCCGGAGACCTCGGGGTGGCAGGTCTCGCAGTCGCTGCGCGAGACGTGTCCATTCTGAGGCGGCATGCCGTGGCAGGAGTCGCACTGGGCTTGGGTGCCGTCCACCAGATTCCACTGCGGCTCGTTGAACAGCCCCTCGCCACCGTCGGCATTGGTCGCGAGGGTGGCGCCGTGACAATAGAGGTTCCGGCAGGTGTTGCTCGCGTAAACCGGCTCGGCGCCGTCGGCGGTCGCCACCGCGCCCCAGATCAGCTCCGCGGGGAGGTCGGTGTCGGTGTGGCCGATGTCCTCGATCTCTTCGGGCACCAAGTGGCAGGCGTCGCATTCGATGGCCAGGTGCCAGTCCGACGCGCCGAGGTGCTCGCGGTGGGCGCCGACCCCGGGCGCGGTGGTGTCGCTGTTGCCTGCGGTGTCGAGCGGCGGGGCCCACTCTCCGTCGCCGCCGTGACAGGAGTCGCAGTCGAGCTCGATGGCGTCGATCACCCCGTTGATGTGAAAGCCCGCGGCGATCAGGATCGCGCCATCGGTGTCGGTCGTATCCGGGTGGCAGCGGTAACAGGCGTCCATCGCCGGGTGGGGTTTCGGGGGGGGATCGCCGTGGCAACTGTCGCAGGTGCTCAGGCTGCCGTCGGTGACGACCCAGGAGGGATCGGAGTGGCGACCACCGGTAAGAGTGACGCCATGGCAATAGCTGTTGGTGCAGGTGGCCTGCGAGCGGTCCCACTAGGGGGTGCTGCCGTCGGTTTGCGCTAGCTCTCCGAAGAGAACCTCGGCGGGCAGCGGATCGACGTGGCCCTCATCATCCACCTCCTCCGGGGTCAGGTGGCAGGCGTCGCAGGTCAGGGCGCTGCGCACCTCGCCGTCGGTGACGTGGGATTGGTGCGCGCCCACCGCGACGTCGGCCGGGTCGGTCGTCTCGCTGAGCGAGACCGGAGGCGCGGCGTTGAGCGAGCCCCCGTGACAGGAGCTACAGGTCACCTCGCCGGGCAAGCCGTCGGCGAGGCCATCATCTTCACAACCGTTGACGCTCAGCAACAGCGACGCGGCCGCCATGAGTCGAAAGCGAGTTCCGTTCATCACTGGTTCCCCCGGTGGCAGCTGATGCAGGTGCCGGGTGAGTGGCAGACCTGACACCGTTCGTTGCCCTCCGTGGCGGCGGCGAGGCCGTGAACCGCCTCCCATGCCCCCCGGTGGTTCATCGGTTTGGTGTCGCGGTGGCAGCGAACGCACTGGCCGGTTTCGTGGCAGGTCTTGCAGCTGTCGCGATCCCAGGCGGCGGCCGTGCCGTGCCTGCGCAGGCGCCACAGACCGTTGTGGCTGCGGGGCGCCTCGCGCCGGTGGCAGGCGTTGCAGCCGTCCTGACGGTGACACATGTCGCAGCTCTCGCCGTGGGAGCTCAGGCCCTGGAACTGCGCCATCAAGCCGTGTTGCTGGGTCCACAGGCGGGCGTGGTTGGCGGGTTTCTTCTGGCGCTGGTTGGAGCCGTGGCAGTTGGCGCACTTGTCGAGAGGGACGTTCGCGCCGAGCTCGCTGTGGCAGGCGAAGCATTCGTCGCGGGAGATCTTCTTAGCCGCGCCGTGGCCGCCGTCGGCGGTGATGGTGGCGCTGTGGCAGCGGTCACACTTGCCGCTCTTGGCGTGGGGCAGGTGCGGCATCCGGATGCCCGCATCGGCTGCCGGGGCTGGGCCGGTGACCTCGGTGCCGTGACAGCTCGCGCAGTTGGGTGGCATCGCCTCGACGCCGTTCTCCTCGTGACAGGCAAAGCAGCTCGCCGGGCGAGGGACCACCGCGCCGTGACCCGCCTTGGGAAGAACGCCGCTGACGTGGCACTCGGTGCAGTCGAAGGAGTCGGCGTGCAGCTCGTGGGGCAGGGTGAAGCTCAGCTTGGATTCCCCCTCCGGGAGATCACCGACCGTGGGGTGACAGGTGGCGCAGGCGCTCGAGGCGACCTCGATTCCCTGTTCACGGTGGCAGAGGTGGCAAGCGTCGGCCGCGCGGGTCCTGGGGCGGGGCGGTTGATCGCCTTCGGCGGCGGCGTGGCAGTCGCTGCAGTCGAGTGATTCGGCGTGCAGGGTGTGGGGGAAGGCGGCCTTTAGCGGCGGCGGACCGCTGCTCGGGCGATGGGCAGGGATGTCCTCGTCGTGACACTCCTCGCATTTGTCCCGCTTGAGCGACGTGCCTTCTTCGGCGAAGGCATGGCAGTCGTCGCAGGCCAACGAGTCGTCCATGTCGACGTGCTCGGTGTGGGAGAAGACCGGGTCGCCAGCGGCGCCCGGCCAGGCGAGGGCGACGATGCCGACGGTGAGCCCGGTCGCGACCAGGGTCGATATTTGCTTGGCGGTCATGGCGCCACCTCCCAACTCTGCCGGAGGCTGAAGGTCATGGTGTGGATGTCCCGGTCGAAGCGTTCGAATTCGTAGGAGAGCTTGGCGCGTAGCCAGGGCAGCGGCAGCACGAAGGCGGAGGCGTAGACGGTGCGGACGTTTTCGATCTCGCCCACGTCTTCATAGTAGGTGTATTTGAAGCGCTGGTAGTAGCTGCCGACCTCGCCGCCGACCCAGTCGAGTTTGTAGCCGACCGTGCCGCCGATGGAGAACATGCCCTCGTCCGGGGTCAAGCCGTCGTAGTGGTAGTCGATGGTGGCGGTGGCGTAGAGGCCAGGCAGGAAGAGATCGAAGGCCTCGCTGGTGAAGTAGACGCGACCGAAGCTGCGGTTGAACGGCTCACTCGGACCGTCGAGGGGGCGGCGGCCGTTCCAGCCGAGGTGGAAGAGGAACTCGCCGACGTCGGTCTCTCGGCGCTTCCAGGTGTCGAGGGTCCAGCGGGTGCGCGGTTTGCTCTCCCCGAGAATGGCGAAGTAGGGATCCTCCTGCTCGGCGACCTGATCGAGGGTGACGGTTTGCACGTTGACCGCGGCGTTGGCGCCGACGTCCCAGCCGGCCCACTCCCAGTGCGTGGTGAGTCCGATGTCGGCAAAGGAAGTGTCGAGGGCGCGGGCGCGCAGGCGGGCGAGGAAGCTGTCGCCGCTGCGGTACCAGGCGGTGAGGCCATAGATGTGGTCGACGTCTTGCTCGGCCGAGTCCTCGACCAGGAAGCGGTACTCCGCCTCGACCTTGAGGTTGTCACTCATCTTGAAGCGCGTGCCAGCCGCGCCGATCCAGTCTTCGAAGAGATCGTCCCCGAGCTCATAGAAGTGGGCGGTGCGCCCGCCGAGCACGAAGACCTCCAGGCTCGAGAGCTGCGGGTGGCTGAGTCGATCACCGCGAAACGGCTGGAAGGTGACCGAGGCGCCGTCGATGACCGCCGGTGAGCCGTAGTCGGCGCTGAAGCGGCCGGCCTTGGCCGCCTTGAGCCAACCGTTGCCCGTGTAGCGGGCGGCGAGGGTGTAAACGTCGACATCCACCTGGGAGGGATCATCCCGCACCGAGGCGAAGGAGCGCGAGCTGGGGGTGACCCCGATACGGTCGAGGTCGAGCCACACGCCGAGGGAGGTGTCGAGGCCGAGGTTGCTGCTCGGCTCGGTGAGGCCACCGTCGATCAGCAGTCGGATGTCGTGATCCGAAGCGGCGTCGACGGTGCGGTACTCGGCGTTCTCGATGGCGTTGAGATCGAACGGCTCCCCGGAACGGAACCGATATTGCTCACTGGCGGTGACCCAGACCTGGGTGTCGAGCAGCAAGCCCAAGAGGCCATCCGACTCGGCGGTGACCTCAGCGGCCGGTTCCGTGGTGGGGGTTGGAGCGTCGCCGTCACGTTTTTCCGGCGCGGCCTCGATCACCTCTGGCTCGGCTCCGATGGCCGGGGAGTACAGCAGGGCGGCGATGGCCAAGGCGCAGGGGAGGACGTAACGACGCGGCGCAACGACGCGCCTCGGGGGCTTATTAAGGTAGGGGTATTGCATCTCTTTTCCCATCACCGAGTGGCCTACCACAGGCCCGGGAGTCGGGTCATGGTCGAATGGGACCAACATGGTCCATAGTGCAGGACTAGGCGGGGCACGGCATTTTTGACCGTAAATCCGAACCTTTTTATCCAGTTTTGGCTCTCCTCCAGTGAGCCCCAAACCAATCCCGAGCGCGCCCGGCGCGTTCGTTCGTCTGTGGAGAGAACCATGTTGAAGAGACTCCTGCCCGCCAACGAGCACACCATTGAACGCGTCATGCGGGTGGTGCTCGGCCTGGTCCTGTTGAGCCTGGTCTTTGTCGGACCGCAGACCCTGTGGGGCCTAGTCGGTATCGTTCCGCTCCTGACCGGCGCCCTCGGTAGCTGCCCGGTCTACACGATCTTCGGCTGGAGCACTTGCCCGTCGAAGACCGAGGAGAACTCGACCTCGCCTGCGTAGTCCTGACCGCGCACCTCAGTCCTTCTCGTACGCCCCCACGGACACCGGAAGGGTGCGCAACAGGCCATCCTTGTCGTGAGTTACGTCGCCGCAGCTCTCCTTCGGAGGGAACGTCGCACACCAGCCCCAGCAGTGACCGCAATCGGCGAGCGCGGTGTCCTTGCCTTGGTTGGCCAGCGCTGCGGCGGCGATGACGGCCAAGTGGTAGTCGTTATCCGCGGCGGTGGTCGCGTCATCGTCGAGTCCATCGGCGTCCACGAATGAGGTTGCGATGCCGTCGGGGCTGATGAAGTTGTTCTCATACGGCGTTAGGAACGCGGCCGATGGTGCGTCCATGTCCACAAAGATCCCGCAGGTGAGCTCCCCATCGAGCGAGTTGGGGATCGTGATATCCTCGCTTTCGGGGAACCCGTCGGTGCCAGTGTGAGTGGTGCGATGGAGCAGTGTGATGTCGACAAAAGCGTTGTTGGCAAAGGAGGAGACGTTGCCGCAGGCGTTCTCTTCGCGGACACCAAAGAAGCTGGCGTTGGTACCAACCCCGCCGACCCGTGCCAAGATGTTGTTGGTGACGATCGGCGCCGCGGTGGCCAGGTAGATGGCCGCCTGGATGCGTTCGGTCGTTGGGCTGAGGTGGGGATCGGCGATCACGACTAGAGTGTTGTGGACCAAATTGGCTATGGCGCCAGACATCGCCAGCGCGTCGCCCCCCACCGAGGTGATCACGTTGTTTGTGATGGGCTGGAAGAATACTCCCGAGGCAGTTGGGGATCCGTAGTCGGGGCATGCCCCACCAACCCGCAAACCTGAAGAGGTGGAGGGGCCAACATGGCCGCGATCTGCTTCGGCACCGCCGGAGATCTGGTTGCTGGATATCTCACGGACGCAGCCGTCGACCAACGCCAGACCTATGCTGACTGGTCGGCCGCTGACACCCAGCAGATCTTGGCTGCCCACGCTCCGAATGTGGTTGCGCACAATTGTCACCGCGGGTTCGTACCGGGTGCCAACGATCCGGACGCCGTAGCTGCGGTAAGCCAGTCCGGCGGTGATGGTGTTGTCCTCCCAGGGGCACTGGTCGGGAGCGGCAGGGTCGTCGGCGCACGACAGCCCGACCACCGCGTCGATGCCCACCGCGGTCATGGCGCCGGTCTCACCGGCGATGATCAGGTTGTTACGCAGCGCTATGGCGCTGCCGAAGATCTGAATGCCGATAGCCGTACCGTCGGCGTTACCATTATCGTCTGGGCTGGTGTTTGCGCGGATTTCGCATTGTTCGACCACGGGCCCGGTCGTCGCTGTCGAATCCGGGCCGGAGTTGGCCACGCTGAGCGCGACGCTGCGTTCCTCGGCCCAGGCCGTGATCTCGGTGTCATGGAGTCGCAGGTACGCAGAGCTCTCTGCGATGCTGACGGTGGTGGACACGGCAGGCGCTGGATCCATCGGCTGGCCGCTCCACTGACTCGCGAAGCTCATGCCCTCCACCAGGGTCTCGGTGTTGTCGGTGAGCGTGGCATCGGACCTGATGCCGGCCGCTATCAGCACCAGCGACTCGGACTCGACGAAAGTGCGTTGACCCGGGAATCGTTGCCAGGCCTCGGGATCGGCGTCGAAACCGTAGCCCCCGCGGAGGGACACCCCCGGAACCAAGCTCAGGCGCTCGACATAGGGCGTGATGCCGCCGCGGCGGGCGACGCGAATCTCGGGCCGAAACCCACCGGCGTCGTAGTGCGGCCCCCCGGCGAGCACCCCGACGGCGGTCATGGCGCGGGCGATACTGCGATACGGGTGGGTTGTCGATCCGGTTTCCGGGTTGGTGACCACGGGCATGGCGTCTGGATCATCGGGCGGTGAGCTAAGCGTGGGGCCCTCACAGCTCTCCCCCGTCGGGCAATAAACGTGGAAGATCTGATCCACCTTGTCGAACACCGAGACGCCGTACAGGTCCTCATCGGTCACGTCGGCGCGCACCCGCCAATAATAGGTGCCCGGGGCCAGCGGGACCGTGACCCGAAAGCGGTTGTCGGTCGTCGCGGCCGACGTCACCAGACTGTCGACGACGCCGTCACTGTCGTCGTCCGCGAAGTCGGCCGCGGTGGCGACTTCGACGGAGAAGGTCTCAGAGCCTGCCGGTTGTGACCAGGAGAGCAGCGGTTCCTCGCTTCCCGGACTCGCCGCATACGGCGCCGGGCTCGCCGGGATCGGCGGGGAGCGATCGACCACCCGGCCCACACCGGTGAACGACTGGCGGTTGTCGTCGCCGCCGAGCGGGATCGGGTTGCCGGCCAGGTCGCGCACGTTGATGATGGTGAGGCTGTAGGTCTGATCTTGGATCTGTTGTTCAGGGGCGATGCTCAATCGCACCTCGTGCTTGGCCTCGGAGGAACGGACGGCTCCGGTGACCTCGAGGTAGGGGGCGAAGGTGTAGTTCCCCGCGACCATCGCCGTGACCTCGGCGATATCCTCGTTGAACTGCGCGACGATCGACACCGCGGACTCCGCTAGTACCCGGTCGAGGGTGGGTCCAACGTCATCCTCCTCCAGCCCTTCGACGCAAAAATCGTCATACGAGCAGGTTTGATCCGCAGGACAGTCGTCATCACTCCCGCAGGCGATGAGCGTCCCCGGGGGCAACACCAAGCTCGGGACACAGCCGATGATGATCAATGAGGCGCCGAGCGCCCCGACAATGCCAAACCACCCCATTTTGCAGCTCCCAGCGTTCGATGACCAGCAACGAACGACATCCTGTCACGGGCATCGTAGCTCAAAACCGGTTGCCTTGCGACGCCCTTGGGATCACCCCTATAGATCAGATCTGGGGATTACAGGGAGCCATGGGGCGGCAGCACGACAATCTCGGGCCAGGCAAGCGGCTAGGCCGTTTCGTCATCTCCAAGCGGCTCGGCACCGGCGCCACCGGCACCGTCTACCTGTGCGACGACACCAAGCTCAGCTCCGTAGTCGCCATCAAGGTGCTGCGTCCCGAGCTCAACGAAACCGACATGGTGGAGCGCTACGAGCGCGAGCTGACCCTGAGCCGGCGCATCGTGCACCCTGGCGTGTCGCGGGTGTTCGACATCCACGAGGAGGAGGGGCTGCGTTTCCTCACCATGGAATACGTCCCCGGCAAGACCCTCGAGGCGATCCTCGAGCAGCGCGGGGTGCTGCCGCTGACCGAGACGGTGGACATCATGCGCGGTGTCTGCCGCGCCCTGCAGGCGGCCCACGCCGTTGGTGTCCTGCATCGTGACCTCAAGCCGAGCAACTTGATGCTCGGCAATAACTGGGTGCCGTCGATCCTCGACTTTGGTTTCGCCTTCGCCGCGGACCTCGCGCCCCTCACCGCCAACCACGCCGTGGTCGGCACCGCCAATTACGTGGCGCCGGAGTTGTTCGACGGTGGCAAGGCCAGCCCGCAGAGCGATCTCTATGCCATGGGGGTGATCCTCTACCGCTGTTTGACCGGGCGCTATCCCTTCCCCGGCCAGAGCTTCATGGAGATCATCGAGGCGGCCAAGACCCGTGCGCCCACGCCGCCGAGCCACTTCAACGCGGATGTGCCCCAGCAGTTCGACGCGCTGGTGCTCAAGCTCCTCTCCGCCGACCCGAGCAGTCGCCCGAGTAGCGCCCAAGAGCTAGACCTCGCCTTCGGCGCCGTTGTCGAGCAGAGTGAGGGAGAGCATGAATCTTCGGCCAACCTCGAGCCATGGAACCGCGACATCGAGCGCACCACCGAGATGGTCGCCGGGCTCAGCGACCTGTCGCAGCTCCTCGCCAAGCAGTCGCAGGAGATCTGTATCCTATTCAGCGACATCGTCGCGGTGACCGCCTTTTTCGAACAGTACGGCGACGTCGCCGGACGCAAGCGGATCCTCTTTCACAACCGCGTCCTGTTTCCGGAGATTCATGACAGCCACGGCACGGTGATCAAGACGATCGGCGACGCCATCATGGCCTCCTTCATCTGCACCGACGACGGGGTGCGCGCCGCCATCCACATGCAGCGCGCCCTGGCTGAGCAGAATCAGCTCAACGCCGGGCGCATGTTGCCCATCGAGATCCGCATCGGCTTGCACACCGGCCAGGCGATCGTCGAGAAGCGCGACGTCTTCGGTGACACGGTCAACACGGCGGCACGGATTTGCGCCAAGGCGTTGGCTGGGGAGATCCTATTCGAGGATACTGTAGCGAAAAAGGTCACCATCCCTGGGCTCGACATCAGCCACCGGCTGACCACCGCGGTCAAGGGTAAGGACGCGCCGTTGGTGTTGTGTGAGGTGCAGTGGCGAACCGACGGCTCCGACGAGGATACCCGGCCGGGCGGGGCGCTGGGCTTCGAATGTCCGCCGCCGGTTGAGATCGCCGCAGCGCAGCCGACGCCGCCTGGGTCGAGCGGGAATCTCTGGGGTCCGGACACCAAGCTCGATCTACAAGTGCCGGCCGAGCCGATTCGCGAGGTTGAACCGGAACCGCGCCCTGCCGAGCCGGCGACCGAAGAGCGACCCGTGGTGCTCGTCCCGGGTCCTCCCCCACCGGCGCCTGCCGGGGCCCAGGTTCCCGCGCCCGCGCGCCCCAAGACCCAACCGCCGCCCTTGCCCAAGCGTGCACCCGCCGTCGAGCCGGCGCCGCCACCGATCCCCGAGGCCCAGGCGGTGGTCGATAGCATACTGCGGCCGGTGCCCCGGGCAGCGCTCAACGCTGAGCTCGCCGCGGCCGACTCGCCCATCGCCGTTGGCAAGCTCATCGGCGCGGCGTTGCTCGAGTGGTTCTCCCGGGTGATGTTCCTGACCCTCGGGGAGCGCACCGCTGAGATCGTCGCCATGAAGGGCATCGAGCCAGCGCGCCGATTGGTCGCCCGCGAGGCCCTCCCCGAGCTGATCGCTGGTATCGCCGCGGGCCCCAGCCTCTGTCAGCCGGATCGGATCGAGCCGCGGGTCGATGAGCTCTGCGATATTTTCGGCATCGAGCCACGGGGCTCCTGTTACCTGGCGCCGATCTCTCTCGCTGGAGGCCACACGTTGATCCTCTACGCCGATGGCCAGAACCTGCCAGCCCCGCCCAACGAGGTCGAGGCGCTCCTGTTGCTGGCGATGATGAAGCTGGACGCGTCCTAGGCGCGGGTATCGGAGGCATCACCGGGTGGGTACGGGCGGCCGTCAATCACCTGGCGGCTGGATCCGGCCGAGGAGATCAGCTCGGCTGACCAAACCGAAACTACGGCTGTCGATCGAACGAGCCACCTGATTGCCGAAGACCAGAAAGGCATCCGCCGGAATGATGCCCTGGTAATCGCGCTCGTACAGGCCGAGAACTCGGCGCGCGGCGAGGTCCAGCAGGTACGACTCGCCGGCGTGGTTGCACGCAGGCTCGCCATTCAACAACAAACGCAGCTTGCCTTCGACGGCAGTGACCCCGAAACGATCGCCGGGAAGGCCCTTGACGATCTTGGCGATCGGCACGGAATTGCCCGCGTAACGCAACAACACGATCTCTTCGCGTCCGACCTCATTGCAACCGTAGAAGCCGAGCTCGACCCAAACCGTGGTCCCGGCTTCGACCACTCCGGTCAGCGAATCCCCTCGGACCTCGCGTTCCTCCACCCGGGAGACGCAGGTCAGGTCGGCCGCCGCCTCCCCGCCGGAGCGCCACAGGGAGGCGGCGCCGATGGCGAGGATGGGTGCGAGAATGAAAGAGGCACCCACCAGCCGACGATTCGAGGTGGGCGCCATGGTCTGTTTAAAGCCTCAAACGTCGCCGCCGAGCGGCTAGCGGTAGCAGAGGTTCGGCACCACCGGTGTAGGATTCGGACAGTCGAGATCCTTGATCACGCTGCCATCGTCCCCGAGCAACAGTATCGTGTCCGCGAAATCTTGGTCCTCGGCCACCGCTGCGTCGTCATTGCGATAATGGAACATGCCCCGTAGGCCTGGCACCACGAAGTAAGACTCGACGGCCGGTCCGCAGGTCCATTCCGGCGGGGCGGCCGCACCGAGGTAACCGCAAAGGGCGGTCAGCTGGAGGACTTGTC
>JAUUZB010000662.1 GCA_030590185.1 Deltaproteobacteria bacterium | reverse complement strand
CGTTGATCGACACGCTCTTGCCCGCGCCGGTGGCGCCGGCCACCAACAGGTGGGGCATCTTGGCGAGGTCGGCGACGTAGGCCCCGCCCTCGATATCCTTGCCGAGGGCGATGGGCAGGCGCGCCTTTCTCTTGCGATAGGCCTTGTGGGTGACGAGCTCCTTGAGGAACACCGTCTCTACGCTCTCGTTCGGGATCTCGATCCCAACCGCGCCCTTGCCTGGGATCGGCGCCACGATGCGGACCCGCAGGGCGCGCATGCTCATCGCGAGGTCGTCGGCCAGGCTCGCGATCTTGGAGATCTTGGTGCCCGGCGCAGGCACGAACTCGTACATGGTGATCACCGGCCCAGGCCGGATCTCGCGCACCACGCCTTCGATGCCGTAGTGCTTGAGGGTCTTGGTGAGCCTGTGGGCGTTCTCCTGCAGCAGCTCCTTGTCGATGGGCGCCCGCTCGGTGACCTCGATGTCGAGCAACGAGGCGCTCGGCAGCTCAAAGGCAGGGGACGGCTCGTCGGCCATGGCTTCCTTGGCCGCGCGGTCGATGGCGTCGATGTCGACGTCGGGTCGCGCATCCACGATCTCCGGCTCGGTCACTGGTTTCGCCGCGGTCTTGAGCAACCGCTTGGGTTGGGGATCGACCTTGATCGGCTCGATGGCCTCGGCCACGATCTCGTCCCCCGGGAGGTCCAACTCCGGGTCGTTCGTCGGGCTGCGGCTCTCTGGCCTAGCGGCGGCGATCCGAACCGGGGTGGGCTCGGTGGCATCCTCGGTCGGCGCGTCGGCTGGCATCTCCGGCTCGGCGCTGGGCGCCGCCATGGTCGGCGGGGGCCGCCCTGGGGTTGTGTCGAGCGCTGGAAACTCGCCGGTCTCGAACTCCCCGGCGGACATGCGACTCTCGGCGGGCAGATCCACACTGTCGTCAACCGCGGCCTTGGGCTCGGATGCCTCTTGCAACGCCCGAAGGCGCGCCTCCTCGGCCTCCTGGTCCGCGGCCTCATCCGCGAGCTGACGGCCCCACTCGATCGCCCCGGCGATCCGCTCGCTGCGCGGCGTGGTGTCCGGCTCCAACACCTCGAAGCGGTCAGAGTCATCCTCCGAGGGATCCGGGGTCAGATCCCCATCGACATCCTCGTCCGAGATCAACTCGAGCTGGCTCTCGTCCCCAAAACCCCACGAGGACCGATAGATGCTCGGGATTTCTAGTAGTTCGGAGCGACGCTCCGCCATCCGCTCGCGCCGTGCCCGCCATGCCACCGCCAGGGTGTGCAGGCGACGCCCGACGATCTGTAGGGCCCCGAGGCCCCGGAGTCCCAGTCCGAGCAACACGCCATCAATGGTCAGGGCCAGGGAGACGAGGACCAGAGCGCCGGTGAGAATGCAGCTGCCCAGCAGCGCGAACTGCTCCAGGAAAAGATCGCCGAGGAGGGCGCCGGCCACGCCGCCCGCCGGGTAGGAGACCGGTTGGCTGCGGAGCAGGATGTGGGCCAGGGCGCCGGAGGAGACCATCAACAGGAGGGTGCCGGCCGATTCCCGGAAACTCGGGAGGATCCGCTTGCCCACGAAGGCGCGCCAGCCGGCGAGCAACAGGCCCATGGCCACGGCAAAGGCGCCGATCCCGAGGGCCTGGAGCATCAGATCCGCCCAATAGGCGCCGAAGGGGCCGATCCAGTTGTGGACCTCGGCCGAGCCGCTGGCGTTCAGGGAGGCGTCGGCGGCGGCGTAGGTGGCGAGGGAGATCAGGGTCAGCAAGCCGAGACACAACAGCGCCACGGCCTGGGCTTCGCGCGGGGCACGCAAGGGCGCCCGGCGCAACTGCGAGCTGGCCGCGATGCGGGGACTCGCTGCGACCTCGGGCGCGCGCTCGACCTTGGGAGGCCGGCGGGCCTTGCGGTTGCGGACCGGCTTGGCCACCGATTTTTTGGCGGCACGATCACCCTTAGAGGTGCGAGAGGTCTTGGCGTTGCGAGAGGTCTTGGTGTTACGGCGGCCGCCCTTGGCGCGCTCGGTGAACAAACGTCGGGCGCGTCCCCCGGTCGCCTCCTCTTCCCCACGCTTGCGTTTCGGTGCGTATTTGCGGCGATTGGCCATGAATCCTCCGACGTGAGTGGCCCGACGATCCCGCGCAGGACGGCGCGCCACGGCGAAATCGTACGGCCCAGACGCCCCATCGGCAAAAAAACGGCGGCTTCTCTGTGGTTGGGGGATCTCAAACCGAATCCACCACGCCGGGGGGCGACCGGGGCGATCCAAAAAAACGCCCAATTACGGAACGTTTGCGGGGGCACAAATCCCGCGAATCACGTATATATAAGGATGCTGAACGCGCCGGAGGTAATTGGCAAAAAGGTTTGAGCAATGGGCGCAAACCCTGTAGACAGGCCCGGTTGACAGTCTAGAACGGCGAGTTCATAGTTGGCGCGAAAATTGCCAAGGGAACCCCAGTGAAGATCTATCGCAAAGTCATCCCGAAAATCGCCCGCGACGTAGTTCGCGCGCTCTTGGCGAACCATACGATCGAAGTCGAAGACGGCCACCGCGACGAGGCCGAGCTCGACGTGGCCGGCGTGCTCGTCGGCTACATGAACGAGGTCGACAAGATCAACAACGACGCCCACGAAGCGCTCGCCCGCCACAACCTGGGCATCGAGAACTTCGGACGCATCAAACGCAGCCTCGCGGAGACCCGCAAGGTGGTGCTCGGTGAGGATGCGCTCGACCACGTCCTCGACCGAATGGTCGAGGGACTGTTCGACTCCAGGCACATCGAGGAGATCTATTCCGAGGACAACGAGATCCGCCTGCTGATCATCACGGCGATGAAGAAGTATCTCGGTGTTGATGAGGAGCTCGACCGCGAGGTCCGCGGCCGTCTCAAGAATCTGCGCGAAGGGACCTCCGAGTGGGAGGTGGAGTACAACCGCCTCATCGACCAGATGCGCAATCGTTTCACCGAGAACGCGCTCTAGCCGGGGCGGCTATCCCCGGGGGACCCTGCTCTGATCTAAAGGGTCCGGCCGAAGCGGCCATCCGCAATCATCTCAGCCACCTTGTCGAGGCCACCCTCTTCATCGAGGAGATCCGCGTGGGGGCCGAGCATGTCCGCGAAGTGCTCCTTGATGTAGACGATCATGGCGTTGCGAAAGTTCGGGGCGTTGGGGGCAAGAGTGTCGCTCATGGGGTGATCCTCCGTAGGGCAATGACGGTTTCAGTCGTACCCCAAGTTACATGCTGATCGATCGCTGGCAACTTTTCGGCAGCAGCGCGACGGTGCGGCAGATCAATTGACGCAACAGATCGCCGTTGGCCGCGAAAATCTTGATGAGGATAAACGGCCGATGAAGCGACTCCAACGACCATTCGCCCCGTTGCTCATACTTTGCCTGTCGCCCGCGGTCGGCTGCGGCACCCCGGAGCGCCCGGGCAAGGATGATGACGACACCACGACCTGCCCAACGGGCGAGAGCCACTACGAAGGCGCCTGTTGGCCGGATGCCGATGACGACACGGTACCGGATAGCCTCGACAACTGCCCCACCACGCCCAACTTCGATCAGGCGGACGTCGACCAGGACGGCGAGGGGGATGCCTGCGAGTCGCCGGGACCGATCGACACCGACAGCGACGGCGTCACCGATGAGGTCGACAACTGCCCGGATGATCCGAACCCGGACCAAGCCGACTTCGATGGGGACGGCGAAGGGGACGGCTGCGAGCTTCAGGACGGGACCCCGGAACATCCGATCATCATCCCGACCACCGCGGCGGGCGCGAGCTACGACGATGCACGCGACACCAGCGCGGCGGGATCAGACGTCATCGATAGCTATCCCCCGAACACCCTGGCCGAATCGGGACCGGAGCTCGTCTACGTGTTCCGCGCCCACAGCTTCTCCAGCCTGAGCGCCTGGATCGACTTCCCCGAGCCGGCCGGTGTCGACGTCGACATCCACCTGCTCGCCTCGCTCGATCCACTCCTCCTGCTGGCTCGTG
>JAUUZB010000446.1 GCA_030590185.1 Deltaproteobacteria bacterium | reverse complement strand
CGGTGCCACCGCGGTTTCGTCCCCGATGGCGACTAGGGCGCCGATGGCGCGCAGGGCCACCTCCGGCGTCTCCTCGGCGGTGAGCAACCCGGTCAGCGGCCCAACCGCCGCCTGGCTCTGACGCGCCCCGAGGCGCTCGATGGCGAACAGCCGCACGCGGGTGTCCGGGTCGCCAATGGCCTCAATCAACCGCCCGTCCTCCTGAACGTCGAGGTTGCGCAGGCGGGTCAACAGCGGCCAGGCCTCGGAAAAACCCTTCAACACCGATGCGCTGAGATCAGGTCCCACCGGCGCCTTGGCGATCACCTCGTACTGCGCCGCCGGACCCAGGGAACGCAAGGTCACCTCCACAGGCCGGAAGGCCGGCTGCTTTTCCTCCTCGACGATCGGGTAGATGCGCAGGTTGAGCCGGTGGCTGGCCTGGGGCCGGCGCACGAACCCGTCGACCGTCGGGTCGGCTTCGAGTTGGGCGCGCATCGCCGCTCGGATTTCGGCGCGGGCATCTTCGGCGCGATCAAACTCGGCAGGGGCGTCGATGATGATGCGACTGAGCTTGATCTCTGGCGCTCGCTTCTCGCAGCTCACCCCTGCGAGGAGCGCCACCAAGACCAGACCGACGCCGGTAGCGCGGCGTCCCCCGGCCATAACGGACCTCTCCCCCCCTCACATCCCGACGAGCAGGCGCTCGCCAAAGACCGGCGCTAGGCCAGCGTCGATGATCTTCTGGCGCGTCGCCATGACGTCATACTCGAGGCGGTGGTACTGGAACAGCCGGGTCTCGGTGTCGAAGATCCCGCAGCAGGATCTGGGATCGCGGTCGCGGGGCTGGCCGGCGCTGCCGGCGGTGAGGTGGTACTGAGCCCCTGGGCGGCACTCGAGCTCCGACACCATTAGAGGGGTGATCGTCTCCTTTTCGATTTGAAAGGAGATGGTCAGGTGGGAGTGCCCGATGAAGGTGACCTCGGCGAGGTCATCGGTGGCCTCGAGCAGGTCGACTACCTGCTCCGGTGCGAACAGATAGTCGAACATCTCCGGTGCCGCCGGCGCACCGTGGCAGAACTCGGTGAAATCCTCGCGGACCTTGTAAGGCAACCCGGCGAGCCAATCGAGGTTCTCTTTGGTCAACCGCTTGGCGCACCAGTCGAGTACTTCGCGCGCCGCCTCGTAGTACTCGGAGTAGTCCATGCGGCCGCAGACCGCGGCGTCGTGGTTACCTACGACGGCGACGTCCACCACCTCACGCAGGCGGTCACAGGCTTCGTTCGGGTTGGGGCCGTAGCCCACGGCGTCGCCGAGGAAGGCGATGCGATCGAGCTTCTGCCCGTCGAGGAAGTCCAAGACCGCACCGAGGGCCTCGATGTTGCCGTGGACATCGGAAATGATTCCGTACCGCATCGAGTTGGCGCTTATCCTTGCTTCACGTACCTCGCGACCTCGGCCTCATCCGAGAGGGACTCGAAGGCCACGCCCATCATGCCGCCACGGCCGCGGAAGCCCTCGACCCGCCAGACCACACGGGCCCGACTCTCGATCGCCGGCCCGTCATGCCGCAGCTTGAAGCGAATGGCAACCTCGGTGCCGGCGTTTGGGGGCGATGCGGTGATCACCCGTGCGCCCCCGAAGCTGATGTTGGCCAGGCGGGTGAAGCGTTCAACCTCGCCATCCGAGACGCGGCAACGCACGGAGCTCGGTCGCCGCGGGAAGATGCGGTTGTCGCTGCCAGTGAGGCGGGGACTGTCGAGCTCGACGAGCACATTCGAACATCAACGGGGGAGGGCCACCATGTCAAGGGGTGGGTTGACGCTGCGCGTCAGGTTGGTGCTCGAGGGGCGGCCACGCTAACATACCGGGACGATGCGGGCTGCGTTTTTGCCATCCCTGGCGACCGCCATCACCATCGCCGCCTGCGGCGAGACGCCGACTAAGGTGCGGATCGTCGATGAGGTCAGCCCCGACGGTAGTTACGCCACCCGCGACGCCGAGATCCTGACGCTGACGGATCTACGCGCCGTGCGAGGGGAGGCGCTCGAGCTCTTTGGTGGTGCGGCGCTCGACGTCGCCGAGGCGGCGGCACTCGACCGGGGCGGGTCGCGCCAAGCAGTGGTGGCGGGGGCCGGAGAGCTCCATGCCCGGTGGATCACCCAGGGGGATGTCGCGGTTCCCCTCGACGTCGACTCCCTTGCCGCCCTCAGCGCCTATTTTCACTTCGAGGCGGCCGCCCAGCTTTTCGCAGACCTCGGGGTCACGACCGCCGGGGAAACACTAACGGTGTATTTTGAACCGGAGATCCTCGACACCTCCGGCACGTTCCCCACCAACGACAACGCCTTCTACTGGCCCGAGATCGACGCCTTCGTTTTGTTGCCGAACGTGGTGCTGCAAGAGATCCCCTTCGCCATGAACCCCGGTGTGCTCACCCACGAGCTCTCGCACCGCGTTTGGTACTTTGAGGCCTGGGGCGGCGCAATGTTCGAGCGCCTGAGCTTTCCGGGCGCTACCTCGCAAACCTGGAACCTGATCCGCAGCGCCGATGAAGGGGTCGCTGATTTTTACGCCGCGCACCTCACCGACAACCCGGCCTTCCTCGGCCCGAGCATCGATCCGGAGTTGGTCGAGCCTCGGGATCTCACCGTGCTCGGGGAGGTCGACGCACAGTGGCTGACCGGCGAGCGGCCGGTCGTGGATGGCGTGTATGATTGGTACGCCCTGGGGTCGGTCACCGCCTCCACCCTGTGGGCCTTCGCGGAGATCTCCGGGCGCCAAGCGGTGGCGAGTGCAATCCTGGAAGCGGCCCGGGTGCTATCGATCCGTTGGGCGGTCCAGGTGAGCTACGCGGTGGGGGACTTGGAGGCCGAGGTGATCGCCCAGCTGCCGGCGGAGGATAGGGTGGCGCTCTGTGATCGAGCCGCGCTCTCCCACGCGGCGGCGTGGACCGCCTTGGCGGCGGTCTGCCCGTGATCTTCCCTTCGGCGTACCTGGTGGCCGCGAGCGCCCTGGCGGCTACGAGTGCGGGACCGCCGACCTGCGGGCACCCGTCCCTCGGACTCGACGCCGGGGTTGGGATCGAGTCGGTCTCGGAGGTCGAGCTGCGACCGGCCTTCGTCGGCGCGGCGATCGTCGGCTGGGATCTGCGCGCTTGCCTGGACTTGCCCCTGCGGATCGAGGCCAGCCTCGGAAGTGGCAGCCGGGGGCCACCTTGGTGGCAAGGGGTCGGGGTTGTGGCGGTGCGCGTCTGGCACGTCGAGCTCGCCGCGGCGGTGGGGATCGGTGTTCCTTTTTGGAGCACCGATGATGATCGCGTCGAGATCGGCGTCGATCTGCTCGCCGGCGCTGGCTTGCGCATCATTGGCGTCGCGACTCGGGTCCAGGACAGCGATGAGGTCATCCACGAGCCGCGGGGCCTCGGTAGGGTGCTGGCTGGCCTGTTCCTGCGGGTGGCGAGCTGGCGGGTTCAGCTACGGGTCGACTGGCTGTTCCCGATCGAGCCGGCGGTGCTCGTCGGAGTGGGGTACGAGCTCTGAGTCGGAGACGAGATCTAGGCGGAATCGGGCTCTAGGACCGATCCACGATATTCGCTAGAGTACCGCGCCACGCGGGAATCATGACCGACGCGACGAACCCCATTGCCGAAGCGCTCGCCCTCTACGAAATCGAGGGCGTGCCGCGCGCGGTTTTTTGTCAGGACGCGGCGCTCAAGCGTGCGCCGGTGGAGGTCTTGGCCTGCGCACCGACCAGCCCGGGCAAGGCGATCTTGATCTTTGCCGGCGACGTGGCGTCGGTGGAAGAGTCCATGGCCGCGGTCGACGAGGTTGTCGGGGCGCGGCAGATCGATCGCCTGGTGCTGCCCGGTGTGCACCCGGGGGTGGTGCAGGCGCTGCGCGGCGAGCGCCGACCCCGCGGCGCCGAGGCCCTAGCGATTTTCGAGCTGTCCACGGTGGCGGCGACGCTCGAAGCGGCGGACGCGGCGATCAAGAATGCCCAGGTCACCATCGGTCGGCTGCACCCGGCCTCCGGTTTTGGTGGCAAGGGCTACTTCACGGTTTGGGGCGCCCAGTCCGACGTCGAGGCGGCGGTGGAGGCCGCAGAGGGGCTGGCCCGCGAGCGACTCCTAGACGTCGAGGTCATCCCGGCGCCCCACGACGATCTGGATGTGGCGCTGTTCAAGCGGCCGTGGCCCCTCGACCCAGCGGATCCGTAGGGCGCCTAGTCCTCCTCGTCGCCGTACCCGGACCAATCCACGAACGGGATCATCACCGCCGCGGCCAGCGCTAGGGCGCCGGAGGCGATGAACAATCCGTTGGCGGTCCAGGCGTGTTGCTCGAGGGTTTTTCCGGTGGCCATCAACTCTGAGCCGGCCACCACGCGGGTGACGCTGTCGGAGGCTAGATCGTTGTAGCGGTCCTGTTCGTTTTTGGCGAGCAACCCAAAGACGCCACCCGCCGCGGCCACCGCGCCGGCGCTGCCGGCCACGGTCCAAAAGGACCAGACGGGCAAGGGCGGCGGATCCAGGCGTAACGCCACCTCGTCCGGAACGCCGCGCTTGGCGCCCTCGCGCAGCTGACGGTCCGGGTACAACTCCTCGATCCCGGGGCCGATGGCCATCAGGAATTCCTGGCCCGACTCGGCCTTGAGGCGCTTGTTATAGGTCCCCGCCACCACCGCTCGGTTTTGGTCGAGCCGGCGCAGTAGAATGACGTGGGACTCGGCGGCCTTGCTCAGACTTCCGGTGACGAGGTCATCGACGCCGAGGGCGCCGGCGATTTCGGCCAAGCAGGACTCGTCACTCTCGCAGCCGAGGATTTGTTTGTTGGCTTCGTGGGAGAGCATGTCGCGGATCTCATCCATGCCAATGACGCTGATCCCCTGGAGCTTGCGGATCTCCGATACCAGACTGTCAGTGACGACGGTGCCGATGGTCG
>JAUUZB010000342.1 GCA_030590185.1 Deltaproteobacteria bacterium | reverse complement strand
GCAGGAGTTCAACCCGTTCAAGAACGCGCCGAAAGCGGTCCAAATCAAGCTTCCCCCGTGGCTAAAATGGGTCACCTTGGCCGTGATCGTGGGCGGCGGGACCACGGTGCTACTCGGCATGAAGCTCTTTGCCGGCGAAAACCAAGAAAACCTCGAATTTTCCCTCGGCGGGGCCGGTTTTGTCATAGGCATCGTGGCCGCCATCTGGGTGGCCCGGCGTTTTGACGAGACCGAGCGCAAAATCCGCAAGCGCGTCAACGAGGAGCGCCGCCGGATCTGAGCTGTGGGGCGTTTTGGCGCAGACAGCCCAATTTGATTGACATTTCGATTCTAGTACGCGATATCGCCTATCAAACTCGGCCCCGGCTGCTCCCGCAATAGCACCGGAATCTGGGTTTTGCTATTGATTTCAATTAGTTAGGGGTCCTAAATGGCATCTCGCCGGGCGGTCAAATCCACTTCGAGCAAGCAGCGCAGGACTGGAAAGAGGGTCGCACGGACCCGCAGCCACCACCCGGCCAAACCCGTGAAGAGAGCCAAGGCTTCCGCCGGGCAAATCCCCGCGCCCCCCCCGCCGGCGGCGAATAATGGTGGCAATGGCAACGGCAACGGGTCAGAAAAAGCCCAACGCTTTGATGCCCGCCTCGACCGTCGCATCATCGAGGGCATGCTCCACGATCGCGCCGCCCTGATGGCCGAAATGGACGACCGGGGCATCGACGACGAGATGGTCCTTCGCCGAGCCGCCGAGCTGGGACTCAGCGAGGCGCTCATCCGTCAGGTCAAGGGAGTGGCCGCCGACCTCGCTGGCGAGCGACCGGGCCGCCGCAATCCGCCGGCCGCCCTAGGAGCCCGCACCTGCCTGTGCTGCGACCGAGTCTTTTTATCCGCAGGCCCTGGAAATCGGCTCTGCATGCGCTGCCGGGGCGGCGATGCCGGTCTCGCTCAACTGTAGCGAGGGCTTTACAACCACCCTGGCCCCCGGTAACACTTTCCGAATAACGTGGTGAGCGTAGCTCAGCTGGCAGAGCGCTGGTTTGTGGTACCAGTGGTCGGGGGTTCAAGTCCCCTCGTTCACCCCATTTTTAACGCGTCGAACGTCGGGTCCTTGCGCCAAGGGTAGTTGGAAGCGCTGCGATGATTCCGGGCTACAACCACAACATAAAATACAAGGAGCAGATCTGCCACATCCAGACTGAAGATTCTGGTGTGGAGAACCCGCACATCATCACCCACCTGTTCGTCGGTGGGAACATCATCGAGTCGCGCAAGACCTCCTACGCCGATATCGTGGGCAGCGAGGGCCAGGACAAGGCGATCGTCGAGCTGATGCAGAATCAGCACAAAGCGATCATCAAGGCCCTGATCAAAGGCCAGCTCGACGAGCCGCTCGCCATCCGTTCCAAGAACGCCGCCATGCTCAATGGCCCGGCGCCCCTGAACGTCGACGCCGGGCAACACAGCACCTCCTTTGGGATGGCGGACGTCGGCGGGAAGGCAGCACCAGCACCAGCGGCCACCCAACCTCCGGCCGCCGCCACGCCACCTCCCGTGGCCCAACCCCCGGCTGGGGCCGCGCCACCGCCGCTGCCTCCTGCTCAGCCAGCGCCGGCAATCTTCGGGTCTTCATCGGCCGACGATGGGCTGGAGAACTCGTTGATTTCGATGGCCTCGAGCTTCTTCGGCGACGCACCGCCGCCGGAGACCTTCATCGAGGCCGAGACGCTGCAGAAGGCATTCGACTCCAACGACGAGAGCGTGGTCGATTCGATCTTTGGTGAAGACCTGATCAGCGAAAAGTCCCTCGACGAGGTGATCCTCTCCTACCTCGCCGAAGACATGCAGAAGTAGCTCGCCCCTACCAAACCGCCTGCAGCGCCAAAATGAACGCCGCCATGGCGTCCTGGCGTGAGACCTCGCGCTCGGCCTGCGCCGCGGCCACCGCCTCGGCGAAAACCTGATAGCGGGTGGAGTGCGCGCCGCGCAGCCACAGGAACGGTGGCACCGGACCACCCGCCGCGTACTCGATGTCGCTGGCCCAGGCCTTTGCCCGGTTGCGCACCAACGCCTCGGCGGCGAGCACCGCCGCTGCCCACCGTTGCGCCTCGATCGCCTCGACGATCCGTTGGCCGAGCTCGGCCACTTCGCCATCGGGCCACAGGCCGAGATTCGATTTGGTCGGGGCCTGACCGGCCGCCTCCGCAGCCGCCGCCACGCTAGCGGACAGGCCACCCTCGGCGCTGGTGCGGGACTCCGGGTTGAGGATCCGGCGGCCCATACCCTTGCGCAGCAGGTTGTTGACCACCAGCTGGCTGACCGTCTTGAGGGCCAGCGGCACCCCCTCGCCGGTGGTGGCCACCGTGCCGAACACCGGCACATCGCGCGGATTGAACAGCTCGTCCACCTCGTCGATGCTGAAGACGTCGGGTAGATCCCGTTTGTTGGCCTCGATCACCATCGGCACGTTCGCGACGTCCATGCCGAGATCGCGCAGGTTCTCCTCCAGATTCTGCAGCGACTCGAGGTTCGCGTCCTTCATCGCCCGTTGCGAATCGACCACAAAGACCAAGCCATCGACACCGTTCAACACCAGCTTGCGCGTGGCGTTGTAGAAGACCTGGCCGGGGACGGTGTAGAGCTGCTGACGGACCGCGAACTCTCGGATCCGGTAGGCGGTGACCGGCAAGAAGTCGAAAAAGATCGTGCGGTCAACCTCGGTGGCCAGGGAGACGAATTGGTTGCGACGTTTCTCCGGCAGGGATTTGTAGATCGCCTGCAGGGAGGTCGTTTTTCCACACAGCCCGGGACCGTAATAGACGATCTTGACCGAGATTTCCTTGGTGTGAAAGTTGATTGCGGACACGACCGCATCCTATAGCCTCATTCGCCGGGCCTTTTGAAGGGTCGGCGTGCACTGACCTTGATTCGGTGTGACGAGCTGCGGGAGAAGGGTACATGCCTGTTCTGGTGAACATCTGCGCCAACCTCGGCTTCGGTGCGGCTGTGGCCTGGACCGCCCGTCGCTCGCCTGCCCTGCGCGGCGAGCTATTGACCTGGCACCTCCTGCTGCTGCTCGCCTTCGAGTCGTTAGTGATCACGCCGGCGGCGACCCTCCTGTTTCGCTTCTATCCCCAATGGTCGATGTTCTACTGGTTCGACCCGCAGCTCTTCCCCAACCTCGACCAATGGGCCGGCTGGCTCTCCGGACTCGCGGTGGTGTTGAATTACACCGCCGCCATGGTGGGCTACGGTTTGGTCCGCTGGGGGATCCGGCGCGACAACGTCGCCCTACGGGTCGCACCGATGGTGACTGCGGCGACCGTTGGCGTGGCGCTGGTGGTGCTGTTCGGCGATCAGGTCCTCCACCTCGGCGACTATGAGACCTACCTACAGGGACAGGCGGACCTGCTGGTCGCCACCCCTGCCGGGTGGTTGGGGATCGCGCTATACGTGGGGGCCGGAGCCTTCGTGTACTGGCTGTACCGGCGCTTCGCACGGGCAACCTACGAGGCATGACGGGAGACCCGCGGCGGGCGCGGGTCAGCGCTTCTTGCGCTTCTTCTTTTTCTTGACCGGCACCGGGTCGGGCTCCGCCTCATCCTCCGCGGCATTCAAATACTTGGGCGGCAGGGGCGGCCGAGCCTCCAGGCTGACCGCCTGACCGGCGCCCGCGGCGCCACCGTCGGCATGGCCGAGGTAGAGACCGCCGCCGACGCCGGCGAGCACCAAGACGCTGATCACCAGGAGAATCAGGGTGCGGGTCCGGAGCTTGCCGATGGAGTGGCGGGTGTAGGCATCGAGGTCATCGATGCGTGGGCCGACCGAGTGCTCCGCCTTGGGTGCGTTGGCGAGCTGGGTCTCGTACAGCGTTTGCATGACGCTGCGCAGCTCCGCAAAGCCGGCGTGCATCTCCTCGCGCGCGTCGCTGACGATGTCGGAGAGGCTGGTGAGCCCTTCCTCCATGCGGACCAATCGCAGGGTGTGGTCCGAGGATTGACTCAGCATCTCCTCGAAGGACTCACCGAGCTCTTGGGTAGGCCGCGGCGTGGGGGCGGTCTCAGCCGCCTCGCCCGCCGGATCGTCGACGTCGAGGGCGACATCGACATCGAGGTCCGCGTCACCATTCGCCCCGGCCGTCGCTGCAGCCGTCGCTGCGGCTTGGGCCGCGGCCTGGGCCGCTGCTGGGTCGACGGTCGGTTGCGCTGCGGCTGACGCAGCAGCGGCCGCAGCGGGATCCGCAGCCGGTTGGGGCGCTGGGGCCACCGCCGGATCCGGGTCGGGCGGCGGAGCAGCGGGAGCGTTGGGATCGAGGTTGGGGACTTGGGGGAGGTTCGCCATACCTCATCAACGCTACTCAGGACGCGCGAGCGGGGCAAGTCGCGCCGCACAATTCCCCGGCGGGCCGGTTGGTCGGATCCCTTGACCTCCTGCGCCGCTCAGAAACCCAGGCCGACCAGATCGGCGAGCATCTCGAACAACACCACCACCGAGGTGGGGATCAACCCGGCCACCAACCCGAACAGGGCGAACGCCCCACCGAGCCCGCCACCAATGCAAAAGGCCAGCACGACCCTGGCCGGCGAGGCCCGGACGATCCCCTTGGGCGCCAGGCGCGCCCGGCTCTTGCCGATCCAATGGATGCCGGTGACGTTGCGCACCTCCTGGCCCAAGGGCGCGATGACCTGCATGCGTTGGACGATCGCCTGTAGCCGCGGCTCGTCCTTATCCTTGATGGCTAGCTTGAGGTCGCGCAACAACACGTCGAGGGAGCGCTCCCGCTGTTCGATCGCTTGCTTGGCCGGGTTCTCCTCATACTTGCGAATCTCGGAGCGCACCTCGGCCACGCCGTGGGCCCGCAACACCGACAGGATCGCCTCGCGCAGCTCAACCGCGCCCGTGTAGCGATTCTTGGGCTTTGGCTCGAGGCAGCGGCTGATCACCGCGCACAGGCCGTCCGAGAGCAGCGGATCGAAGTCGCGGGGATCGTCGTAGGTCCCCTTCTTCACCGCCTTGATCAGCACGCCGAGGCTGGTGTTGGGGAAGGGCAGGTGCCCGGTGGTGAGGTTGTAGAGCACCGCGCCGACCCCGAAGATGTCCGTCTGGGCCGTGAGCGGCTGGCTGGTGAGCTGCTCCGGTGCCATGAAGCCCGGGGTGCCGAGCGCCTCGGTCATGGAGCGCTGCTGGCGCCGGCCCAGGGCCCCCTCGGCTGCCACCTGCTTGACGATACCAAAATCGGTGAGCACCACCCGGCCGTTGTAGAGCAGCACGTTCTCCGGCTTGATGTCTCGGTGGACGATGTTGTTCTGATGGGCATGCCCGATGGCGAGCACCAGCTCGTGCACGATACACAGGGCGGTCACCTCGCCCAGCGGGCCGCGCTCGGCCACCAGGTCATAGAGCGAGCGCCCCGGCACGTACTCCATCACCAGGAAGAGATCGTCCGCCCCGGCGCCGGAGAAGTCATAGAGCTCGACGATGTTCGGGTGCTTGAGGGCGGCGATGGCGCGCGCCTCGAGGCGGAAGCGCTCGCGGGTAGAGTCATCCGCGGCGGCGGCGTTCAGGAGCTTGACCGCCACCTCACGCCCTAGCTTCGGGTCCTTGGCGAGGTAGACCTTGCCCATCGCCCCCTGACCGATGAGGCGCTCGACCTCATAACGATCGATCGT
>JAUUZB010000127.1 GCA_030590185.1 Deltaproteobacteria bacterium | reverse complement strand
CCTTGAGCGTCGAGCCCTTGACCTTGGCGCCGTGGCGAGGGTTGGCGATCTTGAGGTTTTCAACCACGTTGTCGTACGCGATCTCCAAGCTGTTCATGCTCGGGCTGGTGGAGATCTCGTCGCCGGCGGGGTTGGTGGCCACCACGTGCCAGAAGTACTTGGCCGCTTTGAGCCGACCCGCGGCGAAGGTCAGTTGGGTCTCCTTGCTGCCCTTGTCGATGAACGCCTTGTCGAAGTTGCCGTCGCGGAAGACCTTGACCCGATACTCCGAGGCACCGTCCACCGCCTTCCAGCGCAGGGTGATGCCGGGCAGGGTCTGTTGGTAGAAGACCTTGGCGCGCTCGCCGTTGTCGTCGATGTTGTTGACCCGCTTGCAGTTGGTGCAGTCGCGTTCGACGTGCTTTTGGATCTTGAAGCCACCGCGCAGCCAGCCCTCGGCGGTCTCGACCCGCCAATAATAACGGCCCGGTTGAAAACGATCGTAGACGAAGCTCTCCTTTTTGAGATCCTCGCCAAACAGCAGCGTCCCGAACTCCTTGTCCCTGGAGACCTCGAACACGAACCCGGAGGCGCCAGGCTTCTTCTGCCCTTTCCAGGAGAAATCGATCGCCGGGACCTCGCCCAGGTATTGGACCAAGGAGAAGGTCTTGGGGTGCAGGCCGACGCCGGAGCCGGACAACGCCTTGACCTCACCGGCGAGCTTGCCGTTCTTGAGATTGGCAGAGGATCCCGGTTCGATGGTCGTGCCGTCCTCGAGCGCCACCGTGCCCAGACGAACGTTCAGCCGGGTGTACCCCTTCTTGCCCGTGGTGATCTCGACCTCGGCGTCGGTTCGACCCGGCTTCACCTCGAGCTTCGCCTTGCCGGCGGTGACCGTGTGCTGATCATGGCCGCGCCGGCTGATCTTCACGTCGGCGGTGCCACTGGTTAGGGCGTAACGGGCCCGCTGGGCCTTGTCGGTCGCCCCCGCATCGATCAGCTCGATCTCGCTATTGGCGCTCATCCGTACCGACCCGCCCTCGCCGAACTGGATGTCCGTGCCGCCGGCCTTGCGGGTGCGCAGGGAGTCACCACCCTGGAGCTGATCGCGCTTTTTGGGCGCCCGCCACTTGTCCTCCCCGAGGCGCTTGACCTGAACTTGCTTGTTGTTGGCGAGCAGGGTGATGACGATCGGATCGAGCTCCATGCCGCCGATGTCGACCTCGAGGCCCGCGACCGCCGCGCCGATGGGTCGCACCAGGCCGGCTATGGTCATGACGTTGCCCGCCATGATGGTCTTGACCCCATCCTCGAGCTCGACGAGGACCTCACCGATCAGGACCTTGAAGCCGCTCTCCATGTCGATCTCGAGGCTGATCTCCTCGTCGCCGCCGAGGGTGGCGAGGCCGAAGGGCGTACCGATGGTCAGACTCAGCCCGGAGCCGCTGGTCGTCACCTGCGCGGTACCAGCGAGCAGCACGGCGCCGAGCTCCGCCTCAGAGCCGCCGCGCCGGATCACCAGCCGGGCGTTGTCGTTGAGCTCGATCTTGTTGCCGCCCTCGAACTCGATCGCGGCCCGGCTCTCGTCGCCGGTGACGATGACGTCCTCTTCGAAGAGCGCCTCGCCAAAGTCGGCCTCGCCCGGATCCCCGCCCCCCGGCGCGACGGTGACGTCACCCTCGAAGGTGGTCAGGAAGGCGGCTGGATCGGGACCGAACAGGGAGCAGGCGCTCAACCCCAGGGCCAGGACAACGCCCGGAATGATCCACCAACGAATCTGTTTGAACCGTTTGCGCGCCATGCGTTTCTCGTTCCCCGGCCGCGATGTTAGTCCAACCACTCGTACAAGGCGAAAAATTTGATGCATTCCGGGGCTCGGGGCGATGGAGGCTGGTCTCGTACCCATCCCCTCAACCCTTGACCCTCCACCCCCCTGCTGCCCATCTTCAGAGGAGACCCCGCGGATCCCCAACGTGTATTTCATCATCTACCTCACCGAGGCCTGCAATCTAGAGTGCAGCTACTGCGAGTCGCGCGATTCCCGGGGCGGGCGGCGCCAGGAGATCAGCTATCCCTTCGAACGACTGATCGAGTTCTTGGCCGCGGATCCGGACGTCAACCTGCAACTCTACGGCGGTGAGCCGCTGTTGCGCATCGATCTCATCGACCAGCTCCTCACCCGGGTTCGATCCAAGCACACCTGCATCCAGACCAATGGCCTGCTGCTCGACCAGTTGCCGGACCGCCTCCTCGACGCCATCGACGTCCTGAGCGTCTCCCTAGACGGACCGGAGACACTCACCGACGCCTGGCGCGGCCAGGGGGTATACGGGCGGGTGGTGGAGCAGGTCCGGAGCCTGCGGCAACGTGGCTACCGCGGCCGCGTCGACGCGCGCATGACCTGCACACCCGGGGTGTCGATCTTCGACGCGGTCACCCATTTCACCGACGGTGAGCCCGGACTGTTCGACGCGGTCTACTGGCAGCTGAACGTACTGTTTGGGGTCGAGGACTGGCGCTTCGATCGAAAATTCATCACCCGTTGGCTGAGCGGACGTTATAACCAAGAGATCACCGCGTTGGTCGAGCACTGGATCGCCGCGCTGCGCCGCGGGCAGCTGCTCTTGATCGTCCCCTTCCTCGGCTTGATGCATTCCCTGCTCACCGGCGAACGGGTGGAATGCGTACGTTGTGGCGCCGGGCACCACGCCTGGACGGTCGTGCCCTCGGGCGACGTCTACCCGTGCCCGGTGTTGCGGGCCTCACCCGACTATTGCGTCGGCAACATCGCTGACCTCAGCCCCGCCGCCATCGAGCCACTGCCGAACCTGCGCGGTCCGTGCGCCAAGTGCGAGGTGCGCGATCTGTGCGGCGGCCGTTGCATCTACGCCAGCGAGTCGATGCGTTGGGGCCCCAAGGGCTTCAACCTGGTCTGCGGTACGGTCAAGCACCTCATCCGGGAGCTCGAGGGGGGGGCGCCAACCGCGCAGCGCCTGATGGAGGAGGCCGGGCTGAGCGTCGGAGTTCTCGCGGAGTACAGCTTTGATTATGAGGTTATCCCGTAGCGGCCCGCTTCGGCAGACTCGGAGCGATCCTTCGACTCGCTTCCTTCGACTCGCTTCCTTCGACTCGCTGCGCTCGCTCAGGATGAACGGGTGTGGGTACGGGTGTGGGTACGGGTGTGGACCCGCTACCGTCTCTTCGGCGCCAGGTCGATGTTGAGGATCACCACGTCACCCGCAACGATCTCGATCGTCTTCTTTTGGGTGACGTAGCCCTTGCTAGAGATCAACACCTGGTGCCTACCGGGCTTGATCTCGGCGTTGAAAGCACCGTCCTTCTTGACCTGGATGCGTTTCTTGGCCGAGGGCAGGAAAACGACGCCCCTGACCGGCTTGCCGCCGCGCGCATCCTTGAGGCTGCCGCGCAGCTCGCCGATCTGTTTACCGAGATGCATCAGCTCGAAGGCGACCGTCTTGACCTCGTCCGCCTTGCCGCGCGGCACCGGCTGCTCCGCCGGCCCAAAGTTGGGCGCCGAGACCGCGAGCTGCACGAGCCCGTCACCGGTGGGCAAACCGAAGGTCTTGAATTTTCCGGTTTTTGGATCGACGGCCATGGCGCTGGTCTCGCTCCCGACCACCGCGACGCGGGCGGCCGGGATCGGGTTGCCGGAGGCCTTATTGACCACCGTGCCTTCGATGAAGAAGGTGGGCAGCGGCTTGACGACCTCCTTGATCTCGATCTTAACGACCTCCTTGATGACCTCCTTGAGCAGACCGCAGGTGCCGCCCTCGAGGCAGGTGAGCCCCGCGGAGCAGTCGGCGTCGGCGTCGCAGGTCAAGGAGGCTGTCACCGCCGGGCCCGCCGGCGCCTCATCCTTGGCCATATAGAGGTGCGCGGTGATCCGCCCGAACATCGTCCAGGGCGGCACGCCCGGCATGGTGCCGGTGTCCGGCGCGCCGAGGAGGCGAATGTCGGCGCCAAAGGAGAGCTCGATCATCGGGTTCTTGGCCGGATAAACCTTGGCGCCCAGGGAGGCGATCATCGGGTGCTCGCTGCCGCCCGCGCCCGAGGTGGCGATGCGGGCATGGAGCTCAGCAAAGGGCCCGAGGCCGACCAGGTCGAACAGGTTGAAGTTGGTGGCCACGCCAAACCCGAAGGCGATCTGATGAGAGTTGGCGAGCTGGGCCGAAAACTGCTTGGCCGCGTCGATGTCGCGCTTGAAGACGTTGCCGGTCTCATCCACGATGTAGCCGGCGTTGACGCTGATTTCGATCCAGTCGGTGGGCGCGACCGAATAGAGGCCGAGGATGGTGAGCCTGAGCGCCCCTGGGTTGAGACCGGTCCCGTGGGCGGAGGTTGGGATCATCAAGGAGACGAAACCACCGGCGCCCATCCAGTCCATGAACGGGTAGGAGAACTTCACGGCGAGGGCAGGGTCACCGACGCTCTGGGTGGCCCGGGGCTCAAAGGAATTGTTGTCGTTGGATGCAGAGTTCTGCTGGAGCTGAAACTCGAGGCCGTCGACCCATGGCAGGGCCCAGACTACCGAGATCATCTGGGTTTGGTAGGTGTTGGAATCCCCGGCGATGATGAAGTCGTTGGCGGTGGAATAGGAGCCACCGATGGTGAGCACCAGCTCGCCCGCGGGCAAGGGATGGGCGGCCTCAATCCGGTGAACACCGAGGGTCCCGCGCAGGCCGCTGCTCGGCGACCAGACGCTCGCCGGCGCCGCCGCCGGGGGCTCGGGATCGGCGCTCGTCGCGACCGCCGGCTCGGCTTCTGCCCCCGCTGGCTCGGCGGCGGGGGGAGCCTCGGCAGGCGACGCTGTCGCTGACTCGGCTGAGGTTGCTTCGATCGTCTCGCCCTCCCCCTGCGCCCAGAGGGGGGAGCCAAAACAAACGATGGCTAGTGTTATCGTTCCCGATTTTAGCATGGTGACCCTGGCCAACTGTGGCACCGGGCCCGGGGCCAAGTCAATTTCGAATCTCGGCTGTCGGCTACTTCGGCCGCTTCGGGGGCCGACCCTTGGGCCGAGCCTCCCGGCCCCTGGGACGATCAGCGGGGCGATCAGACTTTTCAGAGCAGAGGCGCCGGCGGGGTTTGGGTTTGCCGGAGAAGGTCCCGGAGAAGGAGGCGTGCAGAAAGCCCTCATCGTCGCTTCGGAAGCCCGGGCCCACCGGCGCCGGGATCTTGGCGAGATCGAGGATCGCCTCGAACTTTCTATTCTCGGCGAGGAACGCCTCGTCGAGCTTGAGGGCGAGGCAGGCGTCGTAGGAGGTGGTGGCGATGCTCCGGCGCAGGTTGGCGGAGAGGTTGGCGAGCTTGATCGCCACGTCCGGCTTGCCAGCCTTTGAGTCCTGCTCGAAACGATCGAAGCGCAGCTGGCCGCCCTCGAGGGTCATAGCCAGATCGAGCTTGCCGAAGGTGATTTGGTTCGGGAGGGAGAAACCCTTGACCGGCTCGCCGGGGCCCACCGAGAGCTTGCTCAGGCTGAGCTTGGCCTCGCCGCTAGAGCGCCGCGGATCCTGGCTCCAGCGCACCTCGCCGCTACCATCGACCACGCCGCCGATGGGCAGACCGACCAGGGTCGGGAGCAACGGCGGTTGGGCCAGGTTGAGCTCATCGATCTCGAGCTCCATCGCGAGAATACCATCCTGGTTCGGGGTGATCTCGGCCGCCACCGTACCGTCCTGCAACTCGACCTCGGTTGCGAAGCTGAGGTTGAACAGCAGCAAGGGGAGTATCTGCAGACGCCCCCGCGCCGCGTCGAGGGTGACCTCGGTCGGCGGGTCCGTCGTGTTAAAGAGCAAGCGAACGTCCTGGGCCTCCACCCCGGTGAGTCGATAGAGGGAAACCTCACCGAAGGTGGCGGCGATCTTTCCGCCGGATCGCATGCGTAGCTCGTGGGCGAGTCGCTGCCCCACGGCGTCCCCGGGGAAGGTCAGATAGAAGCCGATCAGCAAGGAAAAGAGGCCAAAGGCGACATACCCGGCGATGCGTAACAGTCGTTTTGCCACGGCCCTAGCCCTTGACCTTGTAGGTAGTGACGGTCACCTCGATGCTCAGGGTGTCCTTGCGGTACGGCTTGTTGATCCGCAGCCGCCGGACGATCACCATCCCGGCCGACGATTCGAGGCGGGAGAGAAAATCCTGGAGCCGATCGATCGACAGCCCGGAGGCACGTAGATCGACCCGCGACTCGACGATGCCATCGGCGTTCGGCTCCCCCTCATCCGGGCTGAGCTGCCCGATGTTGACGCCAGCGTTGCGGGCCGCGTCCTCGACCAGCTTAACCAGCCGAACGTTCGACTTGCTCTTCAAGGAACGCAACCGTTGGCTCTGGACCTGCTGGCGGGCCCGATACTCCCCCTGTAGATGGATGATCTCGGTGAGCGCCTCGCCCTTCACGGCGACCCGTTTCTCCGCCTTGCTGATGCCCTGGGAGACCATCAGGCCGACGCCGGTCAGGATGATGATCACGGCGAGCGCCCCCCCGGCGACCACCATCATCTGTTCCCGCTGGGTCAAGCGGTCAAAGGCCATGCGTAGGGCATCGATTCTGTTGGTCAACGATGACATCGGTTACTCCTCATCCCCGCGCGGCGGCCGGCGATCGATCTGCGGAGCCCGCCGCGGCGGATGGGGTCTCAGCGCCGGGTTCCCGGGCGGGTAGGCCGAGGGACCCCGGGCCCCGCGCGGCATCACGTTCGGCGGCATCGGCCGGCCGGACGGGGGGCCCTTCATGGGTGAGCGATCCCCCATCATGCCGCGCTTCTCGAGCTGGCGTTGGCGTATTTCCGCCGGTGAGTTCGGCATCCCAGACGTGATCGGCGGGCGGACCCCCGGTTGGGTCGGGCGAAGCGCCGGGCCACCGGGACGGGGCGGCCCGGGATGACGCTGCCCCGGTCGCGATGGAATGGGGGGGCGACCACTGAGGTGGGGGCGGGCTGGATTCGAGGTGGGCTCCGGTCTGGCCGGTGGGGGCTCGACGTCGGTCTTGGTCGGGGTACTCGGTGGAGGCGGCGCCGCTGCCACCGGTCCGAGCTCGCTGCCCGGCGTCATCCCGGACGGGCAGCGCACGTCGACCGAGAGGTTGAACTCCACCCGCCCCTTGCTGGTCTTCTTCTGCTTGTCGATCTTGGCCTCGATCACGCAGGCGTCCTTCTTGAGGGCCACCACGATCTGCTCGGTGGCCTCGAAGCTCGCCGCCTCCCCCTTGCCGGTGATGCTGTCCGGCTCGCCGGCGCCGCTCTTGATGCGGAAATTGAGGGAGCTGAAGCTAACGTCGATCTCCGTGCCGAGGGCCTTGGACATCATCTCGTAGAGGCTGGCCGCCGAGTACTCCGGGATCACCACCCCATCCTCGACCCCCGGCGAGGCACGCAGGATCGCGATCGCCGCTGTGGGGTCGCAGATCTCCCGCCCAACGATCTTCTTGGTGGCGTCACAGATCCCCTGCTGGATCTCCGCCTCCACCGCGGTGATCATCGAGTAGCGCACAATCGAGCCGAGGATGGCGAGCAACATGATCGCCCCGATCCCGATCCCGACCCGCAGGATCTCGCCGCGGTAGAGTTGGATGTCGCCGCTGTAGGCGAAATCCCCGCGCCGCAGGTTGAGCGGCACGCTGCGGCCGCGGCGGATCAACGCCAGCGCCATGCCGAGGGCGACCGCGTACTCCGGACCGACCATCTCCTTGCATTGGATGGTGGCGAGCGGCTCCCCGAGGTCGAGCAGGGTCACCTCGATGCCGAGGCGCCCGGCGATGTGCTCGGCGAGACCGGGCAGGCGCGACAGCCCGCCGGTGAGCACCACCTCGGTGGGGGCGAGCTCGGGCGGCAGGGAGCGGAAGGTGGTGGCCAAGGCGGTGACCAGCGGACCGGCGCCACGCACCAGCGCCGCGGAGAGCTTGGTCACCTCCTCGGCGGCGACTTCGTTGCTGCCCAGGATGCGCCCCTCCTGCTCCTTGACCATCCGCGCCTCGTCGAGGTCGAGGTCAAAGGCGCTGG
>JAUUZB010000271.1 GCA_030590185.1 Deltaproteobacteria bacterium | reverse complement strand
CCTCGAGGGCCAGCAGGGTGGGGGCCCGGGCCAGGATCCGGTCGAAGAGCTCGAACTTCGGGTCCTTCTTCACTACCTTGCCCCAGCTCTTCTCGAGAAGGCCCAAGGCGAGGGCCACCCAGCGGAACAGCTCGCCGGTGTCACCGAGCACCGCGTAGCCAACTAGCATGGCTGGTTTTTCTACGATCTCCCGTACGGCGGCCGTTAACAGGTGCGACACCGCCGGCGGGTGGCCGGTGCCCTCGGGGGTTCGGGCGGCATGGTCGAGCAGGCGCTCGAGACGCGGTGCCTGGGCGGTGGCCACCAAGCTGTGGCCGATGGCCGCGACCCGCAGACCGTCGAGACCCTGGTCGGGGCGGGCGTGCAGAACCCGGGCGTCGCCCAGGCTCTCCAGGCTGAGCAGGGTAGAGGTTTGGTCGACGGCGTTGACGGCGAGCTCTGCTTCTTCGAGCAAGGTTGGGATCCATTCTTTGAGCACCGGCAGCAGGCTCGCCGCGTCGATGTTCAGATCTCCATCCTCCTCTTCGAGCTGCACGCCAATGGCCCAGTCGCCGGGGGAGCCAAATGAGGCGATCCCGACGCGGCCATCGAGGCCCGCGAGGGCGGCGGCGAGCGGCTCGGGGAGCTCGTGGCCTGCCCCCCTGAGCTTCCCCACGGCCCAGGGCACGAGCGCGTCGAGGAGCGCTGGCGGGAGGGACAGGGAGAGCAAGCGGGTGACGTCCCGGTCCCAGAGCGCGATCAGGTGATTCGCCGGGTCCGCGCGGCGCAGCTTGAGGCGCAAACCCTCGAAGGCCGGGTTGTCGAGCAGGAGGCGCGCGGCCATGGTTTTTTCGCCGTCGTGCCGCCAGCCGAGGGTCAACATTCGCATGTCTGCGATCACGTCGCTGACCAAGGGTTGGTCTACGATCGCGGCCAGGGCGAGGGCCGCGTCGCCGCCACCGCGCACGAAGAGGAGCTGATCGCAATCTTGGACCCAACGGCGCGCCCGGCCGTGGAAGAACGGCTCTGGGTCCGGCGCGACGGGCGCGATCAGCATCGACTCGCTCACCGCCAGCCGAAGCCAGCCATCCTCCCCGACCCGACCCTTGAGCAGATGTTCGCCCACCGTGATCCGCAGCTCATGGTCGACGACCTCGCCGTCCCAGGCCGGCGGGGCGTCCGCAGCCAGCGCGGCCTCGACCCGCTCGATGAAACCCGGCTCGACCCGCAACAACCCCTGAAAGCCAGCGCCCTCCGCCATGGTGAAGCCGACGATGGCAGCCGCTAGGGGCTGCGCAGCGCTGGGGGGGCCGCGATCGGTCAGGGCACGCAGCTTTTGCGCGCCGGCGTTGGGCACGGCCAGGTCGATCAACCGGGTCATCTCGACCAGCAGGTCGAGGCCGAGGGCCTGGCGTTGGGCGCCCGGGGCGTAGAAGGCGGTCCCCAGGGCGCTCCTCTTTTGGGTCGTGCGCCGAGCCTCGAGCCAGGCTCGCGAGTCGCGCAGGTCCCTGAGCACCAGACCGATCTCGGTGCGCACGCCATTTTCTGGGTCGAATGGGGCGGCGGCCAGGATCGGAAAGATCGGGACGATCGTTTTCTCGTCCGATTCGGCCGCGCCTGACCCGTCGGCCGGATCCTCCTCTTCCACCACTCCCAGGTTCTCGAACAACGCCCCGCTGGGTCGCTCTGGGGGCGGATCTGCGACTGCCGGCGTTGGTTCCGTCGCGGCTGGGTCCGCATCGGCCCTGGCTGTGCCCGGCGACGTGAGAATAACGGTCAGAGGTACCCCATATAGGATGCGAAACAGCGGGTGGCCTCCGCGCCGGAGCGGTGTCATGTCGGCACTGTAATCGCTCCGTGGCGTGCACCCAAGACCTGGGAGCTGGCAAAACAGCCGTTCCCGGGACGGAATTGAGCGCCAAGGGCGATGACCAACGATAAAAAAAAGCTACAGCTGGACCGACCCCTGGTCGCCTTTGACCTCGAAACCACGGGGTTGAACGTCAAGGAGGACCGGATCGTCGAGATTAGCTGCGTCAAGATCCTCCCGAACGGCGATCGCGAGATCAAAACCCGACGCCTCAACCCGGAGCATCCAATCTCCGCCGAAGCTACCGAAGTCCACGGCATCAGCGACGAGGACGTGGCCAACGAGCCGACCTTCCGGCAGGTGGGCCGCTCCCTGTACGATTTTCTCGAGGGCTGCGACCTCACCGGCTTCAACCTAACGTCGTTCGACCTGCCAATCCTGGCCGGCGAGCTCGGGCGCCTCGACCTCGAGTTCCCTGGCCCGGGCATCCGGGTCATCGACTCGCGGCGCATCTTCATCGCCAAGGAGCCGCGCACCCTGCAGGCCGCTCTCAATTTCTACTGCGGCAGGGAGCTCGAAGATGCCCACACCGCCGAGGCGGACGCGATCGCCGCCGCCGACGTCCTGTTCGCTCAGGTCGTCCGTTACGACGACATTCCCAACGACCCGGATGGCCTCGACGAGTTTTGCCACCCCGACCGCAAGGACTGGGTCGACGTGGCCGGCAAGATGCTGTGGAAGAATGGCGAGGTGGTGCTCAGCTTCGGTAAATACAAGGGCAAAACCCTGCGTGGCCTCGTTGAGTCCGACCGTGGTTATCTAGCCTGGGTCGTCAAGGCGGATTTTCCGGCGGACGTGGTGCAGGTGATCCGCGAGGCGCTCGACGGGACGTTCCGGTCGCCACCGGCGGCGGCGTGAGTCCCGTGGGGCCTGTGAGCCCCGTGGGGCCTGTGTGCCCCGTGGGTCCCGTGAGCCGACGGCGCCTCAAGAGCGGCTCAGCGCCCGTCGGATGCCGGACGTGCCGACGAAATCCTGGCCCTGCTCGGTCACCACCAACTGGTAGAAATCGCAGCGCGAGCAGCTCGAGTATTTAGCCGCAAAGGTCCCCTGGATCTCGCCCCCGCACAACGTCCCGGCCACCGCCCAGCAGGCGCGGCCCGCCTTGGCGCCGCCGTTGACGCCGTCGACCGGCGTGAGGCTAGCTGCCCGGCAGACACCGAGCTCTGCCTCCTTTGCCCCTCCCGGCTCGCGGCCACATTTCTTGAATTCCCAACAATTCGACTTCGACATTTCGAGACTCCCGTTCTCCCCGGGAATGCGGACAACCTGTCCGCGTCACTGTTAGGTGTATCACAACGTGACACCGGTGATCGAGTCGCGGACGGTGCAAAATGCCTCAACGTTTGGCCCGCTTCATGGCGCGGTCCATCTCCCGCACCACCTGTCGCTCCTTGACCACCTGCCGCTTGTCGGTGTGGCTTCGGCCCTTGGCGATGGCGATCTCGACCTTGATCCGCCCGCCCTTGAAATACATCGCGGTCGGCACTGCCAAGAGGCCGCGCTCATGGATCTTGCGGATCAGCTTGTCGAGCTCTTGGCGATGGAGCAGCAACTTACGCGGCCGCTCTGGGTCGTGGTTGAAGTAGGGCCCGCCTTGTCCGTATGCGGCGATGTGGCTCGAGATCAGAAACGCCTCCTGGCGCTTGATCAGCACGTAGGCGTCGTTGATGTGCGCCTTGCCGTCGCGGCAGGATTTGACCTCGGTACCGAGCAGCACCAGGCCGGCCTCGAAGCGCTCGCCGAGCTCATAGTTGCGGGTGGCGCGACGGTTGCGGCAGATCGGCTTGTCGCCGGGATGCGCCGGTGGGTCCGCCGCCTTGCGTTTGCCCTTTTTCGCCACGCGGCCTCCTAACACAGCGCCGCTCGGTGGCGTAGTCTCCTCTTGCCGAACGCGGGCGAATGAGGTAACGGGCCCGGCCATGGCGACTCAAGCACCCATTCGACGCATCCTCATCGGGATCAACATGACCACGACCTCCCGCCACGCCTTCTACAAGGGGCTGGAGATCGCGGCGCGGCATGGCGCCGAGACCTTTGTGTTGCACGTCTCGGAACCGATCCGCTCCTACGATTTCAGCAAGAAGCGCTACGTGGAGACCAAAGAGACCATTGAGCGAATCGAGGAGGGCGTGCGCCACCGCGTGGACAAGCTCTGGGAAGAGAGCGGCCTCGACGCGGTGGACCGGCGCAAGATCCACATCGTGGTGCGCGGCGGCAAGGCGCACCAGGAGATCATCGATTCGGCGGTGGCCAAGAAGGCCGACCTGATCGTGCTCGGCGTTGGCAGCGACAACGTCGCTGGCCGGGTGGTGCGCGAGGCGCCCTGCTCGGTCTACTGCGTCAAGCCACCAGAGGACGAAGCGCCGATCATCTAGGCCGTCTGGCTAGAAGGTCTTTTCCAGCCAGCCGCGATCGAAGTACCACTCGGCGGTGAGCCGGATCCCCTCGCGCATACCGATTTTCGGTTTCCATCCGATGAGCCGCTTGGCCTTGTCGGTGGCGCACAGCCAGCCGGGCGCCAACAGCTCGTTGACCTTGTCCGCATTGAGCAGGCTCGAGCTGCCCCGGAACAGCCGCCAGGCATCGGCGCCCCGCGCCACCGCGCGGGCCATAAACAGCGGCACCGGCCGGACCTTGGCCCGGGTACCGAGCGCCTCCTCGACGGCGTGGATCAACTCCACAAAGCGCGGTCGCGCATCCGCGGCTAAAAAGAAGGTCTCGTTGGCCGCCGCCTCGATCTCGAGGGCGTCGGCGATGCCGTTGGCTAGGTCGGTGACGAACAGCACCGAGAGCTGTAGGCGTGGGTGCCCGACCGTCCAGACATTTCCGGCCTGAACCATCTTGAACACGGGAAATGTCTCCCTGTCGCCGGGGCCGTAGACGATGGGCGGTCGCAGCACGGTGATCGGGAAGGCGTCGGTGTAGGTCCAGACGGCGCGCTCGGCGGCCAGCTTGGTCTCACCCAAAACGGAGACCGGCTGCGGTCGGTGCTCTTCATCGATCGGCTCCCCCGGTCGGCTCGGCCCAGCGGCCGCGATGGAGGAGATGTGGATGAAGCGCTCGAGTTGGCTGGGGGATCGGCTCGCCGCCTGCAACAGGTTCTTGGTGCCGTCGACGTTGACGCGCCACAGGTTTGCGGTACGGCGCGCAGCGAGCATGCCGGCCACGTGCACAACGGCGTCCGCGTCGGCGAGGCCCTCGGTGAGCGCCTCATCATCGAACAGGTCGCCGACGATCACCCGGTCGACGAACATCTCGAGCGGCTCGCCTTTCTTGCGGGTTCGCACCAGGGCGCTGACGCTGTGACCGCGGCTCGACAACTCGCGGACCAGGTGGCCCCCCACGAAGCCGGTGGCGCCGGTGACGAAAACTCTCATCGATTCGCCCCTAGACCCCGTCGAGGGGGGCGCTGAGCGCGCCCTGTAGGATCTGGTAGGCGTCGACCATGGCGTCGATGGCGATCCACTCGTCCGCCTGGTGAGCCTGGGCGCCGTGGCCGGGTCCGAAGTTGATCGCGTCGATGCCGTAGGCAGCTAGGCGCGCCACGTCGGTCCAGGCCAGCTTCGGCTCCACCGGCAGGTGCGCGTGGCTCTGGAGATGATCGAGGATCGGGTTTTCCGTTGGCACCGGGCCCGCCGGCGCGATGTCGAGGATCTCCACCTCACCCTCGCCGGCCAAGCGGTTGATCTCGGCGATGGCGGCGGCGGCAGGATCCGCGCGCTCGGGTCGGGGAGCGAAGCGATGATTGATGTTTAGCTCGAAGCGATCCGGCACCACGCTGCGGTAGCGGCCGCCGTGGGCCATGGTGACGCTCACCGCCTCGCGAAAGTTGAGCCCCTCGATGACGACCGAACAATGGGCCTGGGCGCGCAGCTTGGCGAGCATCGAGCCCGCCTTGTGGATGGCGTTCTCACCCTGCCAGGGGCGCGCCGAGTGGGCGGCCTGACCGTGGTAGGTGATCCGGGCGTGTATGCTCCCGAGGCACCCGAGTTGCAGGCTGTTCCCGGTCGGCTCCATGACGATGGCGAGATCGATGTCGCGCAGGGGCTCGTGTCCCTCGAGCAGCGGGACGAGGCCGCTCTCCTCGTACGGGCCCTCCTCCCGGTCGTAGAATACCAACTGCAGCGCGAAGGGTAGGCTGCGGAGGTCGAGGTTTTCGAAGAGGGCTTGCATGACTGCGATCGAGCCCTTCATGTCGGAGGTGCCGCGGCCGTGGAGGCGATCCTCGGTGACCCGTAGACCCTGATCGTCGGGGGGCGGCGGTACCGTGTCCAGGTGGCCGATCAACGCCACGCAGGGTTTTTCCTCGTCCGGTTGGCCGACGATCAGGCAGTTGCCCTGGCGGAGGATGTCGTCACTCGATAGCCCGGGACAGCGCAGGGCCCAACGCTCCAGGTGATTGGCGATCTGTTTCTCCTCGCCGGTGACGCTGGGG
>JAUUZB010001069.1 GCA_030590185.1 Deltaproteobacteria bacterium | reverse complement strand
GGGCATCGCGGTCTTCTTCACCGACTCGGGCAACAGCCTGATCCTCGGTCCCATGTTCCGGCCGATCTTCTCGGGCCTCCGGATTTGCCGCGAAAAACTCGCCTTCATCATCGATTCGACCTCGTCGCCGGTCTGCGTGCTCGTCCCCGTGATCAGCTGGGGTCTCTACATCATGAGCCTGATCGCCCAGTCCTATGAGCACCTGGGGATCGAGGGCACCTCCTTTGGCGCCTTTGTCGGTGCCCTGCCGTTCCAGTTCTACCCGCTGCTGGCCCTGCTCACCGTTCCCTTGCTCGTGCTCACCGGCCGCGAATGGGGCCCGATGGCCCGCGCCCAGGCCCGAGCTGCGAGCGAAGCTGCCGCCGAAACCGAGACCGAAACCAAAACCGAATCCGGCACCGAGCCCACATCCGAAACCGAACCCCGCGCCTCCGCCCGCGCCATCCTCATCCCCCTGGCCACCCTGCTCATCCTCCTAGCCATCATGCTGACCTACTACGCCGTCACCCACGGCGGTCTCCCCGCGGTCAAGCTCCAGGTCTCCCTGGTCATCGGTTATCTCGGAGCCACCGTCGTCTGCGCCGCCATCCTGCGCCAGGAGGGCGTCTTTCCCCTCGGCCGAGCCCTGAAGATCTTCATCGAAGGCATGCAGCGGGTCGTGTTCGTCATCATCATTTTGATCCTGGCTTGGTCCCTCGGCGACGTCTGCAAGCTGCTCGGTACCGGTCCATTCCTGGCCCACTTCTTCGCCGGCTCGCTCCCACCGGGTTTGCTCCCGGCGTTGATCTTTGTCCTCGGCGCGGTGCTCTCCCTCTCGACCGGCTCTTCGTGGGGAACCTTTGGTTTGCTGATGCCGATCGCCATACCGGTGGCATACCAACTCGGCGCTCCCATGCCGGTCACCATCGCCGCGGTCCTCTCCGGCGGAATGTTCGGCGACCACTGCTCACCGGTGTCCGACACCACGGTGCTCTCGTCCATGGCCACCGGCTGCGAGCACGCCGACCACGTCAATACGCAGCTTCCCTACGCCGCGGTCACCGGCGCGGTGGCCTTGACCGGTTTTCTGATCGCCGGGTTCTGGGGCCACCCCGGGGTCCTAGCGGTCGTGGTGCTGCTGCAGGTGGCGGTGACCCTCACCATCGCCCGCCTCTTCGGCACCCCCCTGCGCGCCCTGTAGACGGGCCCCCGCCGAGATCCCCGCCGCACATCCCGCGGACCTCTCAACGCGCCAGCACGACGCGAGCGTCGATGGCGAGGGGACCGGCGTCGGTCATGAGCAGGGGGTTGACGTCGATCTCCGCGATGTCGGGTCGCCGGATCAACAACTCCCCGAGCCCGGCGAGCCAACGACCGAGCTGACCGATCTCGAAGCCGTCCCCGAGCAGCTTAGGCAGCCGCGTACCCGCCAAGCGGTGGGCGAGCTCACCGAGGGTGAAGGGGTAGGGCCAGACCGCCGTGTCCGCCACCAGCTCCAACAACTCGCCGCCGCAGCCGAACAGGACCACTGGACCAAAGGAGGGATCACGCTTGGCCCCCAGAAAAACCGGCGCCCCCGAGAGGTGTGGCTGCACGAGAATCTCACCGCCGGGAAATCCTCCGGCACTCGCGGCGCCCGCCATCTCCTCGGCGGCGGCGCGCAGGGCAGCCGCGTCAACGAGACCAACGCGCACCCAACCGGCCGCCGCCTTGTGCACCACCTCGTCGGTGGCGAGGCTGAGCTTGGCGACCGCCGGAAAGGTAGGTGGGTTGGTGTCGGGGAGTGATGAGGAGTGCGATCCGATCGGCTCAGATCTGCTCGGCGCCACCGGGATCCCAACCGCGGCGATGGCCGCGAGCGAGTCCTCAACCGACCAGACCCGTCCGGGCGCGTCAGCGAGCGCCGCAAGGGCACCCTCGTCGACGCGGGCAGTCACCCGGGCGCCGGCCGCACGCTGGCGCGCCTCGAAACGCCGGGCGAGCATGCCCAAGGCGCGCACCGCCTTCTCTGGCGTATCGAAGATGGGCCAGTCGACGAGGCCGCGCAGTTCAGCCAGCTCCGGCTCCTCCACCACCGCGCTAAAGGCGATCGGCTTGTGATGCTCGTGGCCGAGGGCCGCTAGCTTTGACGCCGCGGCGTGCACAGCCTCGGCTTCGCGCAGGCGGCTGTACACGATCACCAGCGCGATGCCGTCGATCTGCGGCTCGCGGATCACCCGCTCACAGATCCGCACGACCTTCTCGAAATCGAAGATGTCACCGAAGTCGAGCGGGTTCTGGCGATGAATGACGCTCTCGTTCTGGATCGCACCGAGGTCCGCGACCAGCTCCGGTCCGAAGGTCGGCAAGGTTAGCCCCTCCTCCACGCAGGCGTCGGTGGCCACCACCGCGTGACCACCGGAGCGGGAGAGCAAGGCGATGCCCCGACCGCGCAGGGTCGGGAGTCGGGTGGCCTGACTGGCCAACAGCACGTCGTCGGTGTCGCGGGCGCGGATGATGCCCGCCTGAGCTAGGGCCGCGCTAACGATGGCGTCGTCGTTGGCCGCCGCCGCGGTGTGGGAGCGGGCGATGGTGGCCGCCGCCGCGGTGCGGTTGACCTTGTGCACCACGATCGGCACCTCACTGTGGCTCGCCAGGGCGCACAGGGCGCGGCCCCGGGACATCGATTCGAGGTACATCACCAGGCGACCGACCGGCTCGTGGGCCAGCAAGTATTCGGCGAGGCCGACCTCGTCCAAGTCGAGCTTGTTGCCGATGGTCAGCATCCAGTTGACCCCGAGGCGTTGAACCGCCAGGGCCCGCATCACCG
>JAUUZB010000477.1 GCA_030590185.1 Deltaproteobacteria bacterium | reverse complement strand
TCGTGGTCGGAATAGGTGGTGGTTATGTCCGCGATCCTGCCCTCGATATGGAAGATCTCGCTCTTGACCCAGTCACCCCAATCGTCCTCGAACTCGATCTCGATGATGTTACCGGAGCCGTCATAGGTGAAATTCACGTCCATGCGATCGCCATCGGCATCGCGCACCTCGAGCGTTTGCAGCTGACCGCTCGCGTCGTAGCCGAACTCCCAGTCCTCGACTTCGGTGCCGTAACTGCCACGGTATTCGTACTCGATGGCCACGGGCGCGAGCTGCGACCGACCGTCTCCTGAACATGCGGTGACGGAGATGGCGATTGCGATGATGAGCGCGGTTCTGGGCATGGGCCCCCCTTGGTCGTTGGCTGTGCTGGCAGAAGCGACGCTTAGCGCGCTGGCGCGCGGGAGGTCAAGGGTTCGGAATCCAAGCCTCCTGACACGGTATTTGGGTGAGAACCGCCGCGCTATGAGGGCGCGGACCAGCCTCGACGCGCTTGCGGCGATTGACCGGGGCTATGATGACTGCCCGCACGACTCCCCATGGCAAACGCTACGCCAGCGTCTAGGAATTTCAAACGCCCCCTCATGACTAGTTAGCCGCTTGTTCAGTTTTACATAAAATCCCAATATCAGAAAATCCGCCAGGACCCTCAAAGCAGGGCAGACAAAGCCATGATAGCCGCCGAGCACATCGAGCCCACGTCGCTGGACCGCCCGGGTTACGCGTAGGCAAGTATCCCAGGCGATATCCGCCACGCCGGCACTCGAAGGCCCCCGCAGTGTGTGCCATTCGAGACCGCCGCTCTCGGTCTCGACGAAAACGCCCTCTGTCGCGGCGGCATGGAGATGCACATTCAAATCTCCGGCCGACCCAAATCGCTGGATCCAGGTGGTCATGCCAGGGTGCGCTCGTTTGACGCTGTCTAGGCCGAGCTCTTCCTTGGCACGTCGCCGAAGCCAGCCCAGCAGCGATGTAGCGAGCACAATATTCACTTAGCCCAAGACCTTTGCATTAAAGGCCGAGATGCTTGGCGGAAATCTGTACACGTTGTCGCAATGTGCGCCGCGTCTGCGACGAACGGGGTCACGCCCAAAGAAAAACGATCTACTCACGACAGGTTACCGATGGGGCAAGGAGAAGCACACGCGTCGGTGCCGCCCAGCCCGGCCCGACTGTGGCCCTTGGGACGAGTGCAACCCTCGACTCGCTAGAATGCGATCGCCGTGGCTCAACGCTCAACAGACCTCGATTCCACCCCCCGGGTATGGGATAGCCCTCGCCATGAAGGTCAAATGCGAGATCACCATGGAGCTCGACAGCGGCGACTTCGAGCTCGAGTTCCACAACCTCACCGAGCCCGGCGCGGCCATCGACTACGAGCGCATCAAACGCATCGTCGGCCGAATCATCGCCCAGTGGGAGGCTGAAAAAGCCGGCGCGCCGGACGCTGGCGGTAGCGAGGGCTGACAGGATGGCCGCCACCAGGGACACCGCCGCGCTCACCACCGAGCTCGTGACCTGCTTCGGCGAGGAGCGCCCCGGGACCGACGTGGCGCCCGCGACCAACATTATCGAGCTCCTCGGCATCCCGAACCGCAGCCTCAGCCTGTTGCGCATCCGGCTCGCGGTCCAGGAGCGGCTGCGCCTCCTCTTGCCAGCGGACGGACTCGACGGGGTGACCACCATCGCCGACCTCGCCGACGCCCTCGCCCGCGCCGGCCGCGACACCGAGCCCGGCGAATTCGAAACGGTCACCGATCCCGAGACCCTGCGCGAGCTCGCCGAGAACGGCATCCCCGTGAACCAGCACCTAGGGATCACCGTGGCCGCCCTCTACCCCGAGGTCCGGCTCACCCTCCCCCACCGGCCGACCAATCTCCAGCACGTGGGCCTGTTGGCCATCGGCGGGATCACCGCGGCCCTCGAGGCAGCGGCGGGGATCGCCATTGCCCTGCACGTCGACCCGTCGACCTACCCGCTGATCACCCCAGCCCTGAAGCTCGACGTCATCTCCGCCCTCGATCACGACATGACCGCGGTCTCGGTGCTCCCCCTCGACAAGGCGGCCAAGCTGCGGGCCAAGGTCGAGAAGATGGGGCACGCGGTGTTCGAGCACACCTCGGTCGGCCTCAACCGGGACGGCAAGAAGGCGGCCAAGATGACCTGCACGTTCTACCTGCGACGGGTCAAGGACTGGCAGAATCCGGTCAAATGACCCGATTGTCCTGAGCGTATCCAATGACCCGTTCGTCCTGAGCGAGCGCAGCGAGTCGAAGGAAGCGAGTCGAAGGGCCTGATCTCATCAAAGAGCCGCCTGGGTCCCCACACCGCCAAGCCAGGATTGACCGTCCTCGGCCCGGCAGCTATATAGCGCGCCTTGGCCAGCACCAAAAATACCGAGACAGCCCCTGAGGGGCGGTCCCCCAGCCTGATACGTGGCGTATTCTTCGCGGTATTCATGTATACCGTGATGATCAGCATCTATCTGCTGATCGTCCCGTTCATCTGGCACACCCCGACCTTCAGCTGGATGCTCATCCGACTCTCGAGGATCGCGATCCCACTGTTTTTACGGGTGGGTGGCGCGCGTCTCGAGACCAGCGGACGAGAGCACCTCGAGGCCCTCGGCGACGGCGGCTACGTGTTGGTCTCCAATCATTCAGCCTTCATCGACCCGTTGATCATCGTCACCGCGATCCGCGACTTCACCCTGGCCTACGTGATCAAAAAGGAAATGCGTGGCCGGCCCTTCGTCGGCCGCCTGCTCATCGGCCTGGGTTACCTGGTGGTCGACCGGGAGAGCCCGGTGGCGCTCAAGCGCTTCCAGGAGGAGGTCGTCAAGCGCGTCGCCACCGGCTGGGTCCCCCGCCTCGGACTGTTCCCCGAGGGCACGCGCAGCCGCACCGGCAAGCTGCAGAAGTTCCACATCGGCCCGTTCCTGATCGCCTCCCAGCTCGGCATTCCGATCCTGCCGGTGGTCATCCGGGGCGCCCACGCCTTCCAGCCGCCGAAGCAAATCGCGGTCACCCCCGGCCCGGTCGCGGCGCGCATCCACCCGGCCATCGCGCCCCCCGCGGGCAAGCGCAACCCGGCGCAGATGTTCGAGGATGCCCTCGAGCTCCAACGCCAAACCGAAGCGATCTTTCACGCCATCTCCGACTTCACCATCATCGACGACGCGCCCGACCAAGCCGCGGCGTAGCTCACGACCCATAGGTTCATAGGAGTCGAATCATGACCCAGATGTTCATCACCGGAATCGGGCACTACCTGCCCCCCAGGGTGGTCACCAACGACGAGCTGCCCGAGAGCCTGAACACCAACGACAAGTGGATCCGCAAGCGCACCGGCATCGAGACCCGTCACTGGGTCGAAGAGGGCGGCGGGGTCTACACCTCGGACCTCGGCGTCGAAGCGGCCAAGGCGGCTCTCACCGACGCCAACCTCGAGGCCAAGGATATCGACTGCATCATCGCCGCCACCCTGTCGCCCGATCACGCCTTCCCGGGCATCGGCGTGACCATCCAGAACAAGCTCGGCCTCAACTTCATCCCGGCCTTTGACATCCGCAACCAGTGCTCTGGTTTCCTCTACTCCCTCCAGATGGCGCACTGCTTCCTGCGCGCCGGCCAGTACGAGAAGGTCATGGTGATCGGCGCCGAGCTGCAATCCAGCGCCCTCGGTCTGACCGAAATGCATCGCCACATCTCGGTGCTGTTCGGCGACGGCGCCGGAGCTGTGATCGTCTCCAAGGATCCCCGCCCCAAGGGGGTCAACCTATCGCTCGACGACGTCAAGGTCTTTGCCGACGGCGGCGGCGCGGCCGCCCTGCGCCAGCGAGTGTGGGACACCTCCATGCCCCACTTCATGCGCGGCTGGGAAGAACGCGGCGTCTCCACCGAAGAGGCCTACCACGCCGAAATGGACGGCCAGGAGGTGCTGCGACGCGCGGTCATGGGCATGGCCGGCGCAGCCAATGAGTCGGTCAGCCGCCTGGGCCTCAAGCTCGACGACATCAGCTACTTCATCCCCCACCAGGCGAACATCAACATCAACAAGACCGTCGCCACGGTGCTCCAGGTGCCGCAGGAGCGCTTCCTGAACAACATCCAGCGGGTCGGCAACACCACCGCGGCGAGCATCCCGATCCTGCTCGACGAGACCCTGTCGAGCGGCAAGGTCGAGTCGGGCAACAAGTTGATGGCCCTGGCCTTTGGCTCCGGTTTCACCTGGGGCTCGGCGGTGATGACCGCCCAATGATCGATTTCAGCTCCACGGGCGGCGTTCTCACGGTCACCCTCAATCACCCGGAGCGCAAGAACGCCCTGAACCTCGAGATGGTTCAGAGCTTTCGGGGCGCCCTGGCCGAGGCCCGGCGGGACGATAACGTCTATATAATGGTGCTCGACTCCGCGGTGAGCGGCGTCTTCTCCCTCGGTATGGACCTGGCCGCGCTCCAGGCAGGCATCGACGGGGGCGCGACCTCCCCGCAGGTGCACGCCGCCATCCGGGACTACGCCGGGCTCCTCCAGGATCTCCTCACCTTCCGCGGCGTCTCCATCGCGGCGGTGGGCGGCATGGCCATCGGCGGCGGGGTCGACCTGCTCTCGGCCTGCGACGTCGCCATCGCCAGCGACACCTCCGCCTTCTCCATCGCTCAGCTGCGCAAGGGGATCTTCCCGCTCACCACCTCCGGGGTGGTGGTGCCGCGCATCGGGCAACGGGCCTTTTTGTACTG
>JAUUZB010000298.1 GCA_030590185.1 Deltaproteobacteria bacterium | reverse complement strand
CCTTCATCCTCTTCAAAACGCTCGAAGGAGATCGGTAACAGGCCCTCCTCGGCGGGGGTCGCCCCGCTGCGCGCCAGGATCAGGCGAAAGGCATAGCTGAGGGTGACCAGCACAGTGCGGTGGAGCTGTCCGCGATAGCCGGCCTCCCAGATGTGGGTTGGCTCGTCGACCGCCTCGGGGTGGCCATCGAAGTAGGTGAGCGCGCCCTGGTAGAGTTGCGGCGTGCCAAATTCGACGAAGGCGCCCTTGAAGAAGATGGCTTGGCCGTAGGCGAGCCGCAGGCTGTGCCCCTCAGCAGGCAGCCAGACGACGCTGGCGCGCGGCATGGCGATGAGGAAATCGAAAAACTCGAGCCCCTTGCGCACCTGGGTCTCGAGTCGCAACCCGCCGCTGAGGATCAGCGGGTTGATGGGCCGGAACTCATCCTGGACGAACAGAGAAATGTACTCATAGGTTCGGCCGAGCGGCCGGATAGCCTCGGTGTCGGTGAATTCGATCCTCGCCTCCACCGCCGCGGCCAGGCGGTTCCGGGCCGGCAGGGGGGTGGTGTACAGGGCACGGACCATACCTGCGTGCTCGGTGAAGTCGAAGCAGGCGGGGGGCAACAGGGTGTCGAAGGGTCCGTCTGCGTAGTATCGCCTGCCACGGTAGTAGGCGCGCAGGCTGAGTAGGTCCTCGTCGTTGAGCAAGCGCCCCAGGGTTAGCTCGACATCCCCGTGGCCGTTGGCGCCGAATGCCATGCCCGGGCCGAGGCTGAAGTAGGGGCCCTCAAAAGCGGAGCCGCCAGCGAGCAGGGTGAGGTTGAAGTCCTTGGTGAGAGCGATCGTGGCGCGCAGGTTTCCATAGCCGCGGTTGGCATCCGACATCGGGACCCGGCGGCCGTCGACATAGTTGGGGGCGTCGTCCCAGGGCGTGAGCCGGTCATAACCGCCGGCGACCCGTACCTCGACCGGGCCGAGATGAACCGTGCCGGCGGTTCGCGCGCGCACGTCCCCGAAGCGGCCGACCTGGTCCGCGCCATAACTGCCGCCACCGGCGAGCTTGAGGCTCAACCCCTCCTCGCTGGCGTCACGGGTTATGAAGTTGACGACCCCGAAGACAGCCTGTGAGCCGTGGACGGTGCTCGAGGGGCCCAGCGCGACCTCGACGCGCTCGATATCCTCGGGACTGTACGGGATCGGCCACCATTCGTTCGCGCCCGAGAAGGGAGAGTAGATCGCCCGGCCATCCACCAGCACCATGATCAGCCCGGTGCTCAGCGTAACCGGCGCCTCCGCCCCAACCGTCCACTGGGCGGGCGTGGGGTTGGCGACGATCAAGCCTGGGACGTGGCGCAGCAGGTCCGCGAGGTTGGAGGCATTGAGCCGCTCAATCTCATCGCGGGTGAGCACGTAGACCGCCTGGGGGACCTCGGAGAGCTTGGTCTTCATCTGGCTGGCGGTGGTGACCTCGATCTCATCCTCGAGGAAACGGAACAGGTCATCCTCGGTGTAGCGCGCCGCCGGAGCGGCCTCGGGGGGCGGTGGGTCCTGGGCCCCGGCGTCACCCGCGCTCAGCAGGATGAGGCCCGCAGCCATCGCTATCCCACGCCACATCGTCATCGCATCTCCGGGGCGACCATATCAGCACCCGGGGCGTGAGAACACGGGGCACCACTAGGCACCTTGACTCGCTCGCAACCAGGCTCCTATCCTCAACCGAATGAGAACCCACTGGTGGGCTTTGTCCCTCGCGATCACTGTCTGTGCCTGCGCATCCCCGGAGCACGAGCCGCTCAACGTGGGTATCTCAGGCTCGGTCATCAACGTTGCGAATCCGACCGGCGTTTTCAATGGTGTCGGCGCCGGCGCCATCGCCGATCTCGTCGACATCGGCGTGATCTTCCTCGGCACGGAGATCCCGCCCCTGGGCAGCGGACCGGTGCTCACCGACGGCACCTTCGATGCTGCCGAGGTTGACGTCGCCCTCGCCGGGATCGATTCGCCCCTGCTGGCGATCGTGGATGACCGAGACGTCGAGACCGGCATTCACTGCGACGACGAGTATTTTGGCAGCATGTTCCCCACTCTCTCCGGCGTGGCCGCGGACCGTCCCAAGACCGACGAGGAGGCCGAGGATATTGACGACGCGTTGATCTTCGCCATCCCCTCCCTCGTGGCCCGGCTGTTGGTCATCGTTGCCGCCGAAACCAGCGATGACATCGAGGCCGACACCCTGCAATGCGAGCGAGGCTTCATCGTTGGCTTCGTGGCCGACATGAGCACCGGCGAGCCAGTGATGATCGAGGGCGCGGTGGTGCATCCGCCGGCCGTAGTCGAGCAGATCATCTACCTCGAGCAAAAGGGCGGCTTCTTCGCGCCCGCCGATACCACCGCCACCACCGCCCTGGGCGCTTTCGTCGCCTGGTACGGGGCGGACTTCACGGCGGCCTCGACCACCGATCTCGATGACTTCACCTTTACCGCGACCGGACCCGACGGCGAGTACAGCGGCTTTGGCCTGGCGGTGCCCAAGATGGCGATGGTGGCCGCGCTCCTCCCCGAGGGGCAAGGCATCTGAGGCGGCGCCTCAGCCGCGCGCCAGCAGTCGTACTAGGTTCTCGCTGAACGCCTCCGACGGCTCGAGGAACTCGAGGCCAAAGCCGTCGTCGATCGGCTCGACCACCCGCGACCGGGCGCCCATCAGGGCACGGTAGGGCAACGCCGCGCCGGTTGGCTCGAACAGCGGAAACAGGACGTAGATGATCGCGTCGGCACGCGGCTTGACCGCGGAGAGAAGAGCTGCGCCGGCCGGACTCAGGTTCCGGACCCGGGCTCGGAACTCCCCTGCCTCCTCGGCCCGCCAGACCACCGGCAGGTCGGCAGCGTAGCGCACTTCGCGCCGGCGATCGGCCGCGCCGTCGCCCGCGGCAAAGCGCTCGCTCATGATCTCCAGAACCGCGCCCTCGAGCTCCGTGGTTGGCTCGAGCAGCTCGAACCCGACTCCCTCGGCCGTTGCCTGCGTCACCCGTGCCCGCACTGGCAGCCGCGTCTCACCATGCTCCACAATGAGCATCGCCTCGTCGCCGGTCTCCCAGCGGCCCGGCGCCAGCAGGAAGAGGCCGGTGGTGCTGAGGTCGCGAGTCTTCCAGGGGCCGGCGTCCGGATCGGTGGCGTCGAGCACGCGCAACACGGTGGAGAGCCGGGCGGTACGGCGGGTGTTGGGCGGCGCGGTCATGACGCAGCATCATAGACGCTCACTGCGTCCCTGACCAGTTGCTCCCTCAGCTGGTCGGCAGGGCCCCGCGCACCAACAATCGCGAGATCGCTAGCGACAGGCGCACAAAGTCGACCGGCTTGGCGATCAGATCATCCCCGCCTTTGTCGACGAGCTGCTCCTTCTTGTAGCGCGCGGTGTAGGCGGTGACGAAGATGATCGGGGTGTCCTCGCAACGCACCTCCCTGGCGTAGTTGGGGATTTCGCCCTCGAACTGGCCCTTGAGGATTTGGGTGACGTCGATGCCGCTCAAGCTCGAGCCGGAGAGCTGGATGTCCATCAGGATCAGGTCGTACTTCTTGTTGGCTAGGCGCTCGAAGGCCTCTCTGGCAGAGGTGGCGCGCTCCAGCTCAAACTCGTCGCGCAGGGCCAGCTCCGCCACCTCCCAGTTGGTGTCCTCGTCTTCGACGTAGAGCAGGGACTGGGTGCGACCAAACCGCTTCTTGTAGCGGCCAGGGGACGGGGGCGTGAATCGCTTGAGTGCCATGGTGCCTCCGCCTAGTCCAGGTGCGCGCGCAGATGCTCGACGAGCTCGCTGGCGTTCCAGGGTTTGGGCAGCCAAATCCCCCCCAACCGTTCCACGACGTCGCGGTTGGAGTGGTAGGCGGTGGCCACGAAGACGGGGATGTCACGGGTGGCGGGGTTCTCCTTGAGTTGACGGAGGATCGAGATGCCGCTCACCTCCGGCATCATGATGTCCAGGATGATGAAACGGGGCGGGGAGCTCTCGATCTTGCCCAGCGCCTCGTTGGCGGTGGCGATCAGCTCGGTGGCAAAGCCCTCGCGCTCCAGCACCATGCGCGCGATCTCGAGCTGTACCTGGTTGTCGTCGATCACCATCACGCGGTCCTTGTTCCCGTGGTCGCCGGTGCTCCAGGCTGGCGAGGTGGCGGCGGCGACGTCGCCCTCGATCGGGAGCAGGAAGGTAAAAGTACTGCCTGCACCCTCGGTGCTCTCGGCCCAGATCCGTCCGCCGTGCAGCTCCACCAAGCGTTTGGTGATCGCCAGGCCGAGGCCGGTTCCGCCGTGGCGGCGGGTGTGGCTGCCATCAACCTGGCGGAAGCCCTCGAAGATCGCCTCGAGTTGGTCCTGCGGGATGCCGATGCCGTCGTCGGTTGTCCAGAAGCGGATCATCTCGACCCCCTCCTCGACGGTGGGGCGGGCGCCGACCTCGATGGTGCCGTCCTCGTCGGTGAAGCGGATGGCGTTGCCCACCAGATTGATGAAGACCTGGACGAGCTTGACTTCGTCCGCCGCCAGTCGCAACGGCTCCTCCGGCGTGTCGATGACCAAGGCGATCTTCTTTTCGCTGGCCAGGGGCCCGATCGTCTCCTCCAGGTCCGCCAGGGCCTTATCGACCTCGACCTCGGTCCGGTGCAGATCCATGCGGCCGGCTTCCATCTTGGAGAAGTCGAGCAGGTCGTTGACGACGTTCAACAGGTGCTGTCCCGACTGCCGCAGTCGTCCGAGGAAATGCTGGTGCTCGGCCAGATCGCCCGTACACAACAGCCGCTGCTGTTGCTCCATCGGGACGTCGCAGTCCGGACAACGTTCGAGGGTACCGTCTTCCCAGGTCGAGTCGTCATCCGATTGAAAATCGGTGTCGCAGCGCTCGCAGTGCCAGATTTGGAAGGATTCGTATTGCTTCAACAGGGCGGTCGGCACGTTGACGATCGTGTTGAGGGGGGTGCGCAGCTCGTGGGAGATGTTGGCCACGAATTCGCTCTTGAGCCGGCTGGCCTCTTCCGCCACCTGTAACGCCCGCTCGAGATCCGCCATGTTCTGGCGCAGGGCTGCGTCCCGGTCGCGCACCGACTGGGTCATCTTGTTGATGGCGTTCCCGAGGGCCACGAACTCCGGCGCGCCCTCGACCTCGACGGTGGTGTCCAGCCTGCCCTCCCGGATGCGTTGCACCCCCTGCATCAAGCGGTCGAGGGGGCGTAGGAGGGTCCGGGCCGAGAGGGTGGCGATCACCGAGGCGACGATGATCAACAGGATCGCGGAGATCAAGGTGGCCAGTAGGCTGCTGGTGATCCGCGCCTTGGCGCGCTCCTCGCTCAGCGCGATCTCTTGATTGAGATTGGCGAGGGAGAGTCCGAAGCGGATGGTGCCCCAGCGCTCCTCCCCGACGTGGATCGGCGCGACCACCTCCAGGACCGGTCGGCCAGCCAGGGTGAGCTCCTGGCTGGTGACGCCGGCTTGCTCGGCGGCGAAGTGAGCGGCCGGCGTGTCGAGTACCTGTCCGGCGCGCTTCGGATCGGTGTGCACCAGGGCGCGGCGCTTCCCGTCCATGATGACGCCGTAGACGATCTCATCGTCGTGTCCGACCGTGGAGTTGATCACCTCGGTGAGGAACAGGAAGTCCATGACCAGCACGGCGCGCTGGGAGGCGAGGGCCACGTTGCGTGCCAGGGCCATGCCCTTCTTGCGCAGATCCTGACGCATCATGGCGCTCTTGCTCGCCATGGCGTCGCCCATGTTGATCTGGTTGCGCCAGATGAAATAGCCGCTGATCACGACCACCACGGCGAAGACCAGCCCGATGACGACGATCAACAGGCGAGCGCGAACGCTCAAATCGGATCCGTCGGAAGGCGCCGGACTGGACATCTGTTGCTTCACCTGAGGTGGCGTCCGTACGCCACCGGTCGGCGATTCAGGGCGCCGACGCCCCATCCGCACGGCCCACGATCACCTCGTTAATAAACGGTAGCACGTCCTCCGGAATGGCAAAACCTATCCGCTGGGCTACGTCGAGGTTGACAACCAGCTTGCTGCCGATCGGGG
>JAUUZB010000788.1 GCA_030590185.1 Deltaproteobacteria bacterium | reverse complement strand
CCAAACCGCGCCATCACCGCGATCACCAACGGCATCTCGCGGGAGTCGACGCATTCCCCGATCTTGTGCGTGTTTTGCTCGACCCCGGGCCCGATCCCAAACATGGCCGGGTGCTTGAAGGCGCCGGAGGTAACCCAACGCTTGCTCTGCGGCACTTCGATCGCCGTGTCCTCCACCGGCACGGGAAATCCGACCCCATCGGTGGAGAAGACCCAGCGCGCCACCCGCGGATCCTTGCGCAGCCCCCCCTCGTCCGGCGTGCCTTCCTTTTCCACCAGTGGGCTGGCGACCTTCCCGTAGCTCTCGACCGCGGCGACGATGGCCGGATGGTCCTCGGGCGTCACCCAGCCCGGGTAGATCTGCGGGTTGTTGCGCACAAAGCCCTTCCAGGACGGGTGGTCATAGACCGGCACCGTCACCTCGACGGTGAGCCCGGCCTCGCGGGCGCGAGCTACGCCCGGTAGGGCCTCGACATCCTTGACCGCCTGCTCCGGGGTCTCGCCCACGGTTAGCCGGCGATCGAAGCGCACGACGAAGCGTTCTGGCACGGCGCAGTCGCTCGGTGTGTCGAGGGTCGCCATGCTGGCGGTGCGCGTCCCATGGCCGAGGAACTCGTGGTCGAGGAAGCCCTCGCGTTTGTCGTAAGCGGCCGCGGCCTCGGCGATGATGGTGCCGCCGTACTCAAGCGGGTTCTTGCCCTCCCAGGGCATCGAGCCATGGCAGCTCTTGCCGGTGACTGACAATTCGATCTGCATGCGCCCCCGCTGGCCGCGGTAGAGGCCCACCGATCCCAGCTTGCTGCAACCGGTCCCCTCGCTCAGGATGACCACGTCCGGCACCATCTCCGGGCCGGCGCCTGGCAGGTCCTTCTGCTTGAGGTACATCGGCCCGGCGCCGTCGTTGTCCTCCTCGCAGGCGGTGGCGTAGGAGCGCATGATGACGCCCTTTAGCGCGCCGAGATCGCGCAGCTCGCGGGCGATCTTGGTGGCGAAGACCTGACAGACCACGCCGCCGAGTTGATCCGCGGAGCCGCGGCCGAAGACCAGGTGCTCCCACTGATCATCCGGCGGCACGTAGCCGAGCTCCGAACGCAGGAAGTCACGGTTGACCTTGGTGGGGTCGGTGAGCCCGAGGTAGGCGTCGATGCCGCCACCGATGGCCTCGAGCCAGCGGGGGCGCAGCGCCTTGACCGTGTCGGAGTGGCCGTCGAGGTAGATCACCGACTTGTCCGCGGGCGCCACGCCGTCGTTGGGATCCTGCACGGTCCAAACCAGGTTGCCGAAGCCGTCGAAATAGACATCCTTCGGATCGTCCACCGCGCCGAGCTCGACGATGCGTTTCATCAGGAGCTCGAGCCGCGGCTGCTCGTGGTTGGAGAGGCCGCAGTCCGGGTCGCCGCCCTCGTCGACCGGTCGATCGACATAGTCGGCTGGGATGCGAATCACCGCTTCGAGGAGCGCGATGGCCTCGGGCAGGTACTCCCGAGCGAGCTCGGAGATGCGGGTGTCGAGATCGTTGCTGGGCATTGATGTCACCTCTCCTCAGCCGAGGAGCTTCGCGAGCTGTTCCTTGAGGTTGTCCGCCTTGGCGGCGGCCAACAGCGCCATGATCACGTAGACCTTCTTGTTGGCCTCCCGCGCCACCTCGACCCGGTAGTCGTTCATCACGCCGGGGCTGACCTCGTCGCCGATGTCGGCGGGCAGGCAGTGCATGTAGAGCGCCTTGCCGTCCTTGGTGAGGCCCATGCGGCGCTCGTCGCAGATCCAATCGGTGTGCACGGCGTTGCGATCGAGGCAGTTCTTCTCGATGGTCGCCATGGCGTTCTCGTCGGTGCTGCGGTTCGCCGCCACCCGTTCGAGCATGAGATCGTACGGGCCCCAGCTCTTGGGATAGACCACGTCTGCACCCTCGAACGCCTCGTCCATGTTGTTGGTCTTGGTGAAACTTCCACCCGATTCCTTGGCGAACTGCTCGGCCTTGTCGACACAGTCCTGCATGAGATCGTAGCGCTCCGGGTGCGCGAGGTGGACGTGGGCGCCGAAGCGGGTGAGCAGGGTGATCAGGCCCTGGGGAACCGACAGCGGCTTGGCATAGGAGGGGGAGTAGGCCCAGGAGACCGCGATCTTCTTACCGGCGAGATCCCCAAAGCGTTCCTTGAGCCAGCACAGGTCCGCCATCGATTGGGTGGGGTGGTCGATGTCGCACTGGAGATTGACCATTGGCACCACCCGCGGGTTGTCCGTGGCGGCCAGGTAGTCGTCGATCCCCTTTTTGGCGGCGCGCATGAAGGTGTTGCCTTCGCCGAGGATCAGGTCGTGGCGAATTCCCAAGGCGTGGGTGTTCATGCCGAGCATGGCCCCAGTCTCTTCGGCGGTTTCGCCGTGATCGACCTGGGTCGAGGAGCCGTCCACAATCACCGCCTGGGAGCCGAGCCGCGCCGAGGCGCCAGCGAAGCTCGATTTGGTGCGGGTGGAGTTGTCGAAGAACAGCGCGTAGTTGAGCTCGTTCTCAAATAGCGGAGTCGCGACGCCAGCGCGGTCGAACTGCTCGAGCACCGCGGCGAGGTCGCACAGGGCGTTGAGCTCCGGCTGTGACCAGTCGGAGGTGAGCAGCAAGCTCTTACCGCGGAGACCGGCGATGACGTCGGTGGGGAGTTGGTCGAGGGCTTGGCGGGCGGTTTTGGTGTCTGTCATGGCGTCGCGGTCCTATGCTGAGGTTGCGGCGAATGGCGGCAGCTATACACCGTCGGGATGGAAACTCAAGACCGAGCGGTCTGCACACACAGAGCTCGGATCGAGTCTGCGAGACCACGGGCGACCCTTGACAGTGCCGACCGCTTCGTGGTCCTGCCTGGGATAGAAAACGAGCCCCGGGGGTTTCCGATGGTGAAGAGAGCTGCCCTGGCCATTCTTCTACTCGCCGGTTGCGGCGGTAGTAATGCCGCTGGCGGCGCCAGAACCAAGGCGGCCATGACGCCGGCCCAGGCCCACGCCCTCGTTGACGCCTTTGACACAAAAAAGGCGGCGCGCCAGGCCGACGACCCGCTGCGCCACCCAGCCTCCCTCGACCAAGTGCTCGAGATCCTCAAGCGTGACCAGACCGACCTATTCGCTGTCGGGGTGACCCATGCCTCGCAACAGTCCGGGCTCCAGGCGGAGGCGCTGCACGCTCAGCTCGAGCTGGCCTGGGGAGCGGCCCAGGGGTTGCTCGCCTACCTGCTGCGCAACCTCGACAACTCGCTCGTCGCCGCCATCGAGGACCTCGAGCGCCGGCAGGCGGTCGGCGAGGCGTCGCCGACGGAGCAGGTGCGATTGAACGCCCTGCGCAATTCGATGCGCTTCCTGGAGCTTTACCGCCACGCCCTCGACATGGCGGCCGACGACCACGTGGGCAAGGGGGCCATGCTCGCCAAACAGGTCATCGCCAACTACCCCGATGACTACACCGGCTATCGGGTGGCTGCCGACTACTACCGGCTGCGGGGCGAGTGGGAGAAGTTCACCGCCATGGTCGACAAAATCCAGCAGACCAACCCCGACTCGAACGGCTTGACCTT
>JAUUZB010000417.1 GCA_030590185.1 Deltaproteobacteria bacterium | reverse complement strand
GGCCGGTGCTATATTCAGCGGCCATGACGGGGACGGTCGAGACCTTCGGGCGCTACCAGCTCCTGGAGCGACTGGCGGTGGGAGGCATGGCCGAGATCTTCCTGGCCCGCTCAGCCGCGATCAACGGCTTCGAAAAGATCGTCGTCATCAAGAAGATCCGTTCTGACCTGAACAAGGATGAGCAGTACTACTCGATGTTCATCAACGAGGCCGGGATCGCGATCACCCTGAGCCACCCCAACATCGTTCAGGTCTTCGACTTCGGCCGCGTCGGTCTATCGTACTTTCTCGCCATGGAGCACGTCGCCGGTTGTGACCTGGGCATGGTGCTCGAGCTCGAGTCTGTCTATTCCGAAGGCCTCGACCCCGGGCTGGCGCTGCTCATCGTGGGTGAGATCTGCCAGGGCCTCGATTACGCCCACACCCACACCGACGCCGCGGGCGAGCCTCTGAACATCGTTCACCGCGACGTGAATCCGAGCAACGTCATCCTTGGCTATCGCGGCGCGATCAAGATCACCGATTTCGGCATCGCCGAGGCGCGCACCACGGTGAACGTGGATGAGCCGGGCACGGTGATGGGTAAGCTGGTCTACATGTCACCGCAGCAGGCCTGCGGCGAGGTGGTGGATCAGCGCTGCGATCTCTTCTCCGCCGGTTTGGTGCTCTGGGAATTGCTCACCGGCGAGGCGGCCTACGGCCGGCACATCGACATCCCGACCGTGGAGCGGATCCAAAGCGGCGAGGTAACCAAGCCCTCGGCCCACCGCCACGGCATCCCACGCAAACTAGATGCCATCGTGATGAAGGCGCTGGCGGTCGACCCGGACGAGCGCTACCAGAGCGCCAGGGAGCTCGGCACCGAGCTCCAAAAGTACCGCGCCCGTCACTACCCAGACGTTACCTCCTTCACCCTGCAGAGCTTTCTCGAGGACAACCGCGAGGAGCTCGATCAAATCACGGCCCGCGCCTTCAATCAGGAGCAGGCGGTGCTGCCGCGTGACACCGAGGTGTCGGTGGTCGTCGGGGGTGAGCTCCCCCGCCTTCAATCGGACGACGCCGCCTGGAGCCCGGCCCTGCGCGCTGCAATCGAGTCGTTCCGAGAGCAGCCGAACCTCTGGACCCTAGTGGAGATGGCCGAGCTGTGTGAGGCGGCCGGTCAGCTCGCGGCCGGCCTCGCTATCTGGCGGGTGGCGGCGGTGGAGTTCGCACGCGCCAGGCTGTTGGCTGAGGCGCTGTTCTGCGCCCAGGGCATGCTGCGGCTCGGGGATCAGGCGGCGTTGCGCATCGAGATCGCCGAGCTCACCCAGGTCCCGGAGGTCGCAGAGGAGGAGCTCGACGCCTACTTGTTCCGCTCCGAGGACGCCACCGCCAACCTCCTGCGCGAGTTGGTCGTTGAGGCGATCCCCAGGCGCCGGCGCTCGACCCATGGCGCCCAAACGCCGCTACTCTCCCACCTCGATGGCGAGGCTTTCGCCGAGCTCGCCTGCGCCGCGACCTGTGAGCGCTACGCCGGCGGTAGCCGGATCGTGCACCAGGGTGAGGGTGGCAACACCATGTTCCTCATCCTGCGCGGTCGGGTGCTGATCCTCGCCGAGGGAGAGGAGGACCAGCGCATCTACCTCTCCTCCCTGACCGCCGGCGACTTCTTCGGTGAGAACAGCTTCTTCTCCGGCGCGCCGCGTAGCGCTTCCGTCGAAGCCCTCGACGAGGTCGCGGTGCTGCCCATCGACCGCGCCATCTTCGACCGGGTGATGGGCGCCAGCGACCACGCCCGCGATATTCTCTCCCGCTTCTACCGCGAGCGCATCGCCGATACGGTGATGGCCAAGTCACAGACCTTTGGCCTGTTGCGCGCCGAAGACCGCCGCGCCCTGATTGACCGCTTTGAGCACCGCACCTTCGCGCCTGGGGATCTGGTGGTCCGGGAGGGGGAGCGCAGCGATCAGATCTTCATCATCAAGCAGGGCTCAGCCGAGGTCTTCACGGAGCAGGGCGGCCCACGCACCAGCCTGTCGACCATCGGGCCTGGCACCGTGTTCGGCGAGATCGCGGTCCTGCGCCAGGTGCCGCGCACCGCCTCGGTGGTCGCCCACACCGAGCTCGAGGCGCTCGAGCTCGACGGCTCCGTGTTTCTCGCAGTGCTCGAAGCCCAACCGGACCTCGAGGCCAAGATCATGAACGACCTCGCCACGCGGGTGCGCAGCAACATTGATAAGGTGATGGGACCGACGCTGTTTATGCCCTACCGGCCGGACGTTTGAGCTACGGGTAGACGTGATGCTCCTGCCGGTGCTAGGGGATGCGGACAGGTGGGGAACAGCGTAAAGGAGAGGCAGTGAAGCTCTCGACGCGCGCTAGATATGGATTACGGATGATGCTCGAGATCATCCGCGGCAATGGCTCGGAGTACGTCAGCCTCGGGCACGTCTCTGAACAAACAGGCATCTCACGGCGCTACCTCGATCAAGTGGCGGCCTCCCTCAAGCAGGCTGGTTTGCTCAGCGGTCGCGCCGGGAAAGGTGGGGGCTACAAGTTGGCGCGGCCACCGACGGAGATTCGGCTCGACCAGATCATCGAGGCGACCGTCGGCCGTCTGAACATCGTCGACTGCGTACGTAGCCCGGAGACCTGCATGAAGTCGGATGGCTGTGACTGCCGGCCGCTCTACGTGCTGATCAACGAACGCATCCTCGGAGTTCTGGAGGAGATCACCCTCGAGGAGATGGCGAGCCAGTCCTGGCAGGGGAACCTCGACATCTGACGCCTGACGGCGGGCGTCAGCGGGCGAGCTGCTCGAGGTGCTCGAGCACGTCGTCGTCCCAGGCGGTGACGAACCGATCGATGGCGTCGGCATCCCGGGCCGAGAGGTTGATGAACTGTAGCACGATCCCCGGCACCACACCTCGCCCGGCGGGCCCCTTGCCGGGACGGATCCAAGCGGCGCGGGCCCTGCACCGCACCGCCGCGTCGCTGCCGGGAAGCCGGAACTCGACCTCCAGCTCGCTCCCCATCTCCACGCTGCGCCCGCTGCGGGTCAACATGCCGCCGACCGAGATGTCCTCGGAGGTGCCGATCCAATGCGCGTCGCCGGTTTCGAGGTGGACCTCGATGCTCAGCGGGACGCGGGCGTGGCGGCGTTTGTCCTCCGGTTTGCCGGCGGTTGCCTCCGCTGGCTCCGGCTCTGGCTCCGCGGCTTCCGATGCCGCCCCCGAGCCCTCGGCCCGGGGCTGCAACAGATCGTTCAGGTCGCCGAGGTGGGTGAATACCTGGCGTCCGCTGCGGCCGAACCCGGCCTGCAGCTCCTGCAATCGCGCCAGAGCCTCCGCCTCCAGGTGCTCGCCGCCCGCGGCGTGTTGGGCCACCCAGTTGGTGGCCAGGTGAAGCGTCTCGTCGAGAACCTGGCGGTGCTCGCCCGCGGCTTCGTAGGACCGCTGCAGAGCCGTCACCACCAGGTGTTGGCCGTAGCTGATGTCATAGAGGCGCAGGCAGCGGCGCATGGTCTCCACCAACAGCTCGCGGCTGAAGGGTTTGGTGAGCACGCCCTGCACGCCGTGCAGGTTCACCGCTTCCATCACCCGAACGAACTGGCGCTGGCTGGCGATCAACACCGGCGTGGCACCCGGCTGCAGCTCCCGGAGTTGGCGCAGCAGGTCGCTGCTGCTGCTGCGCCGCAAGTCATCCTCCAGCACGATCACCGCGTAGGTCGCGGTCTTGGCCTTGCCTAACCCGGCCTCGGCGCTGTCGGCTGTGTCGATTTCGAATCCGTGGCCGTCGAGGATGCTCACGAAGGCCTGGCGCGCCACGTGATCGGGCTCGACCAGGAGGATCTTTCGGCTCAGGGCCATACCTGAGGTTGCCGTAGGCAGGCACTCCCTGCAAGTCCCGGCCCAGCGCTCCGGAACCGCTCGGCTCGCGGTGGACCAACCTGTTATAGAAGGTAGACCATGTTGTTGCTCGAGAGCTTCGTCCACCGAGTCCGGTTCGCGGCCATCCTGTCGCGTTGGATGGTCAACCAACCCCGCCCCGGCGATGTCCGGGAGCTCAAGTGGATCGTCAACTTCAACACCTACATCGCCCGGGTCTGGCTCGACCACCTGGTGCGCACGCTGTTCCGCGAGATGCACGGCCAAGAGGCGATCCATCGGGTCGTGCACACCAAGGGTGCGATCAAGGATTTCTTAGCGGCGCATCCGAGCGCCACCTCGCCGCGAATCGAGGAGATGTTGGCGCGCTACCGCCGCTTCCCCGAGGACTTCTACCGCGATACGCCGATCGACGGCGGCTTCTACGTGATCGAGACCCCGGACGGACCGCGCTTCGTGGGCGCCTGTCGTATCAAACGTTTCCGCCGCATCGCTGAGAAGGGCAGCCGGCGGATCGTCGATTTTTTGCTCGAGCGCATTCGCGCCAGCGCCGACGATCTCGCCGCCGAACGCGCCCTCCACGCCGGTGTGCGGCCACAGGATCTGATCACCGAGCCGGCCCAGCAGGCCGAGGAGTTCCTGCACGCCGAGCGGCGGGTGATCAAGAGCATCAAGCAGGGCAGCATCCACAGCGAGCTGCCCGTCCTCTCCATCCCCGACGTGGTCGGGATGAAGCTGATCGAGGAGGACCAGGCCTTCCCTCACCTGCTGGCGGCGCTCGAGCAGAACGGCGACTGCCAGGTGGTGGAGCTGGAGCGCCACACCGGCCAGTACAACGCGGTCAACGTGCAGGTGGACTACACCCTGCCCAAGGCGCTGCTGAGCGCCAACCCGCCCACCGGCCGCTACCTCGACGTGCTGCGCTTCCGCGGCATGGACGTCGACGAGGTGCCACGGCTGTATCAGGAGTTCCTGGAGCTGGCCGAGCCGACCGCCTGCGTGGAGATCATCGTCACCACCTTCCAGGAGTTCCTCGAGTCCGAGATCGGCCGCGGCATGCACGAGGAGCGCGTGCTGGTGCAGCGCGCCCACCCCGACTACCGCGGCCACCTCTCCACCAACGTGCGCTACCTGCTGGACTTCATCCTCGGGCTCTGCCGCTCCCCCTGGCAGGGCGAGCTCGACGAGGTGCCGCTCAAACTCTGGGTGCACTACATGCCAGACACCTACGAGCAGATCGTGCGGCGGCTCTACCTGCC
>JAUUZB010000471.1 GCA_030590185.1 Deltaproteobacteria bacterium | reverse complement strand
GAGTGCGTCCTACAGAAAACAGAAGCTCTCACCGACGCCAAGGGTCGGGCCGAGGTGATGCTGGTGAAACTCCCGCACGAGGGGGAGGGGCTCACCGCCACGGACGACGCTGAGAAACTGCTCGGCCGAACCGACGAGCTCTGGCCGGTGGTATCGGTGGCGCTCACCCTGCGGCCGGTGACCCTGACCTCAGGCCGGATCGCGGTCCACGTCACCGACACCATCGCTGGCGACGTCGCCGAGTCGACGCTCACCGCCTCGGCCATCGCCCAGGGCCTGATCGACCTCGGCCGCCAGGGCGGCCAGGTCCTAGCCGCGGAGCTAGCGGCGGGCCTCGCCGGGGCAAAGGGCCCGGATCTGGTTGGGGCCCTGCGCGCCATCGCGGAGGCCTCCCACGGGGCGGTCGACCAGGTCGTGGTCGGCGAGGCGAGCAGCGACTTTGCGAGTCGCATGAGCGGCCGGTGGGTCTCCCACGAGGCGGCCGGGCGGTTCCGGGTATACGACGCCTGGACCGGCAAGGAGATCGGCACCCTCGAGCGCTCGACCCAGGCCCGTGGCATCGGTGACTCCAACGCCGGCCGGGCCGCCCTGCAGTCCCTCGGCGGCCAGGTGGCCGAGGCGCTAAACCAGTTGCTCGCGGCCAAATCGAGCGGCGTTGCTCGACCGAACCTCTAGCGCGGCCATGCCCGAGCCTCCCCGCCCCCGCTCGAACGCCGTCGTGATCATCGAGGCCAGTGGCCGGTGGCAGCTGCCGCGCTTCGACGAGCTGTGGGCCTACCGCACCCTCTACATCCTGTTCGTGCGCCGCGACGTGGTGGCCAAGTATCGCCAAACGGTGCTCGGGCCCCTGCACGCGGTCCTCGTGCCGCTGGTCACCATGGTGATCTTCACCCTCTTCTTTGGTGGCCTAGCCAAGCTCCCCAACGACGGCATCCCGTACCCGTTGTTCTATTACTCGGCCCTGGTGCCCTGGTCCTACTTCGCCGGGGTATTCGGGTCGACCGCCAGCAGTCTCACCGCCAACGCCTACCTGATCCAGAAGGTCTACTTCCCCCGCCTGTTGCTGCCGCTGGTGCCGGCGCTGTCCCGCTCGGTGGGCTTCCTGGTCTCGTTGGTGTTGCTCGGCGGGATGATGGTCTTCTATGACGTCCAACCCACCACGCAGTTACTCTGGCTGCCGGTGCTCACCGGGCTGTTGATCCTAGGCGCCACCGGGGCCGGCATGTGGATGACCGCCCTCGATATTACCTATCGTGACGTCGGCTTTGCGATCCCGTTCGTGATCCAAATGTGGATGGTGGCCTCACCGGTGATCTACCCCCTGTCGGTCATTCCCGAGCGCTTCCGCGGCTGGTGCGCTCTCAATCCCATGTACGCCATCATCGGTGGTTTTCGCTCCGTACTCACCGGCCGGGGCTCCGTCGACGTCGAGCAGGTGGGCATCGCGGCGGTGGTGACGCTGGTGCTCTTCGTCAGCGGGCTGTTTTACTTTTCCGCCGCCGAGCGGCACTTCGCCGACGTGGCGTGAGACCGGCATGGGCGAGCCAACCATCACCGTCGAGGGCCTGGGCAAGCGCTACCGCATAGGTGCCGCGGAGGAGTCGATGACCTCTCGCGCCCCCGGCCTGTTGCGCAGCACCCTGCGTACCCTGACCGCCCCGGTTCGTAACCTCCGGCGGCTGCGGAGCTTCACGCGTTTCAACGGGGATGAGGCGAACACCCTGTGGGCCCTGCGGGAGGTTTCCTTTGCCGTTGAGCCGGGGGAGGTGGTCGGGATCATCGGCAAGAACGGCGCGGGCAAGAGCACCCTGCTCAAGATCCTCTCTCGGATCACCCCGCCGAGCACCGGTCGAGCCACCCTGCGGGGCCGGGTCGGATCCCTGCTGGAGGTCGGTACGGGGTTTCATCCCGAGATGACCGGCGCCGAGAATATTTATTTGAGCGGCGCCATCCTCGGCATGCAGCGCGCCGAGATCGACGCGCACTTCGCTGCCATCGTCGAGTTCTCGGGCGTGGCGGAACTTCTGCACACGCCGGTCAAACGCTTCTCCAGCGGTATGTACGTGCGGCTCGCCTTTGCGGTGGCCGCCCACCTGCGCACCGAGATCATGCTCATCGACGAGGTGCTGGCCGTCGGTGACGCCGCCTTTCAGCAGAAGTGTCTCGGCCACATCGACGCGACCGCCGACCGGGGACGGACGATTTTGTTCGTCAGCCACAACCTGGCGGCGGTGGGGGCGATCTGCGACCGCGTGCTGCTCATCGACGGGGGCCGCATCGTGCGCGATGGTCCGGCGGAGGCGGTGATCGGCCACTACCTGCGCAGCATCGGCACGGAGACCCGCGTCTGGCAGAACGACGAGCCGCCCAATGACGTGGCGCAGATCGAGCGGATCGCGATTGTCGACGAGCAGCTGGAGCCGCTGACGGGGCGCATTACCATGGCCGATGGGGTCACCTTTGTGCTCGATCTGGTGGTGCACCGGACCACGAGCGATCTGCAGGTCAGCTTCGATCTGCTCGACTCCTACGGTCGCCACCTTGCGGTCTCCATGCCGGCGAACGATGGGGTGAGCCCACCAACCCACGCGGGTCGGTACCAGATGGTGGTGCGGTTCCCGGCGGCGATCTGGCTCAAGCACGTCTACGGGGCCAAGGCCAACGTCTATTCGGCCTACGCGGGGGAGGGACACAGCACGCCGGTCCTCACCCTCGATGTGGTCGAGGCGCCGACCTTCGCCACCGCCGCCCATGAGGGCGCCAACCGGATGGGAGCCCTGGCGCTGAAATGTGGCTGGGAGCTGCGCGCTAGCGGCGAGGCGTGAGCAGGTCACCGTGCGTTATCGAATCGCCATTGCGCCGACCGCTAGCCGTGAGGGGGCCGGCGGATCGAGCGCCTGGGAGCGGGTGATCCGGGCCGCCGGCCACGAGACGCGCACGGTCAACGTTGCCCACTCCGACATCATCGCTCAACTGGAGGGCTGCCAGGGCTTGCTGTGGCGGTCCGGGCAAACACCACGCGACCTCGCCATCGCCCGCGCCCTGGCGCCGATCTTGGCCCGGGACGCCGACCTCGAGGTTTTCCCCGATCCAGCGATGGCCTGCGAGCTCCACAATCGCATCAGCCAAAAGTACCTCCTCGAGCGCCACCACTTCCCCCACCCGAAGACCTGGGCTTGGTTCGACCCCAGCCTGGCCCGGGTGTTCGCGTACCGGGCGACCTATCCCTTGCGCTTGATGCTCGCCACCGGTGCCACCGGTGCCACCGGTGCCGCCGACGCCGACGCCGACGCCGACGCCGACGCCGACGCCGACGCCGACGCCGACACCGGCACCGACACCGGCACCGGCACCGTGTTGTTGCGCTCCTTTGCCGAGGCGGAGCCCTATTTGGATCTGCTCTTCGGCCGGGGTCTCGACCGGCTCGAGGCGCCGCGGCCTCGGCCGAGCTTCGAGCGCAAGCTGCACGGCTTCCGACGCGTGCGCTCCACGGCGCGCATGCTGCTCAAGGGGTTGCCACCGTATCCGTTGAGGGGCGAGCGTCCCGCCCCTTTGCATGGGGACTACGCGCTCTTCCAGGAGGTGATCCCTGAGACGGCGCCGGTGGTGCGGGTCGTGATCATCGGCGACCGGGCCTTTGGTTGGCGCGGGGTAGGGGCGGGGCGTCCCGTTTTGCCGGATCCGATTCGGCCCGACTACGACCCCGCCGCCATCGATCCGCGCGCCGTGGCGTTGAGCTTCGAGGTGAGCCGCGCGCTCGGCTCGTCCCTGCTCGCCTGCGAGCTGCGGGTGCGTAGCGGTGAGCACCTCGTCACCGATCTCGCCTGCGCTGCGGAGAGCCGTTTGATGCACGGTTGCCCCGGATACTGGGATCGGGAGCTCGCCTGGCATCCGGGTAGCTGTTGGCTGGAGGAGCTCGAGGCCGGCGACCTGATCGCCCGGCTCGATGCCAAGCGAGGGCCGTGAGCGGGATGCGACTCGCCTATCTCACCCCCGAGTACGCCACCGACGACGCGACCTGCGGCGGCCTGGCGCACTACCTCGGGCGGCTCACCACCTATCTCGCCGCCGACGGCCACGACGTCCACGTCTTTCTGATTTCCACTGAGCCGCCGGCCCGGTATGAGCATCGCGGCGTGCAGGTGCATCGCCTCAGGGTGCTCGCCTCGGGCGATAACCCGCTGTCGGGGGTTCTCCAGCGCCTCGGCCCGGGCCTTCACCGCCACGTCGATCTCGTGGAGCGCAACCTCAAGGCCCTCGCGGCGATTGCGGCCGAGGCACGGCGGGCACCGTTCGATCTGGTCCAGGTCCCCCAAATGTCGGGGCAGGGTATCGCCCTGAAGCTACTCGCGGCCCCGATCGTGTTGCGGGCCTCCGGGCACGAGGCGTCTTGGAACCGTCTCGCCGCCCGGGACGACCAGGCGGCGAGTGAACGGGTCCGCGAGCGCTACTCCTCCTTTCAGTTCCGCCACCTGAGCGAGAACGTCTTCTCGCCGAGCCACGTCGTGGCCGAGATGCTGCAACGCGAGGAGGGCCTCGAGGGGGTGCGGGTCATTCGCACGCCCTTCTTTGATGAAGTCCGCGATCGGGACGACAGTCTCTTTCGGACCCATTTTTCCGATCGTGAGTACCTGCTCTTTTTTGGTGGCTTCCACGTCTACAAGGGCCTGCTCGATCTGGTCGAGGCGCTGCCAGCGGTCCTGGACGCGCTCCCGGAGGCGAGCGTGGCCTTCGTCGGCGCTGACCACCGCACCCGCCTG
>JAUUZB010000181.1 GCA_030590185.1 Deltaproteobacteria bacterium | reverse complement strand
TGCACCAAGAGTCAGTATGTCGTGCTCAACGACAACAGCCTGTTTGGCAACCCGCCCAAGGAGCTGTGGACCAAGGAGATGTCGGACAACGACAACAACGCCTTCGGCCAGATCATTGGCCCCGGTCATGGCAGCAGCCCTGGCTCCCTCGGTTTTTACGCCTACGCCTGTTGCGCATCCCAACGGCCCTTGGACAACAGTTGCCCAGGAACCAAGACCGCAGGGGTTTGCCTGTTGGTTGCTCACACCGCAGAAGACACCAATTTTTTCGACGCGGCACGGGCTTGCGCCAGCTTGGGCGGTGATGTGTGCTCCAAGTCACAGATGACCGTGTTGCGCGAAACACTGGCCTACACCGGTCAATTGAGCTGGACCAACGACGGTGGGGACAACGACTCAAACCAGGCCGGTGGGTTGCCGGTGTCGCAGGTCGATGATCCCAGTCCTACCGACTTGATGGGCTACGCCTGCTGCCTGTGAGCCAACGCCACAGGCTCGCCAGTCATGTTTGGAGGAGCGCCCTGACTTCACCGGCATCAACGAGGCAGGCGACGTCTTCCAGCCCGAGGTCGTAGGTGCGCGATCCAGTGGGGTCGCCGAGCGCTGGCCTCGACCGACGCGCAGGCCGCGGCACGTATTGAGCCGCGGACTCCTTTTGATCACGAGATATCGCCGGGGTACCGATTGTCTGGTGGACGGAGGTAGTTGTGGCGACGGGTTGCTGGGCGTAGGCGAGGCGTGCGATTTCGGGCCGCCGCTACCCGGCGATGGCTGTAGCGCCACCTGCGGAGAATGTGGCGCCGTGGTCGACACCGACGGCGACGCCGACGGCGTCTCGCCCTGTGATGGCGACTGCGACGACGACAACCCGACCGTATACCCCGGCGCTATCGAAATCCCGGGCAACACGATCAACGAAGACTGCGACGGGCTCACCGATGAATGGCCTGGACCCTTGGCAACGCCGCCGGATCCCTACGTGGGCACGGGTTTCGCCATCGGCGACCCAATGATCAATATCGTCGGTACCGATCAATACGGAGATCCCTACTCGGTCGTCGCCCAAGATTACGGCGCCATGGTGCTCATCGATATCAGCGCCGTGTGGTGCGGCCCTTGCCAAGCAGCGGGCAGCAACGCCCAGTCGTTGTCCGACACCATCAACGCTGCCGGCATCTACCCGTTGCGCTATGTCACGGTGCTCTTCGAAGATCTTTACGGAGATCCCACAACCCAAACCGACGCCACCAGCTGGGCAGGGACCTTTGGGCTCAACCAGCCGGTGCTCGGCGGAGCGACTGTCCCCGGCCTCGCGGGAGCGCTCGCAGCCTGGCCCACCTTCTTTGTCGTCGATCCCGACTTCGTGGTTCGCGACGCGGTGGAGGGCTACGGCGGAGCCGCCGAGATACGCGAGGCGATCGACGCGGCCTACGCGGCCTGGCTCGCAGAGCAGTAGAACGGCGTCCACCCACGAGCGGGTGGAGAAACGGCCTGAAGGCCCCGGCCGGAAACCTGACCGCGAGATCGCCGCCGCGTCATTCTCCCCCGGTACCTGCAGCTACACATCGTCGGGAGAAGATCACCGAGTAGGCGGGCTTGCATTTTTCTTCAGCCAACGTATGGCTGCGACGGCAGTGAACCTCTCCCTCGAACAGATCGAAGCTCGCCTGGCGAGCCACACGCCGAGCCGAGCCTCACGCTTGTTGACACCCAAGCGGGCGGCGGTGGCGGCGGTGCTCCGCTATCGTAACGACGCGGTTGACGGCGGCGATGGCCCGGAGGTTCTGTTGATCAAGCGGTCCGAGCGACCCGACGATCGTTGGTCCGGCCAGGTCGCCATGCCGGGTGGTCGCGAGCAGGATACCGATACCGCGCTGCTGCAAACCGCCATCCGCGAGACCCGCGAGGAGGTCGGCGTCGACCTAGAAAGCTCGGCGCGCCTGCTCGGTCGCCTCGACGCCACCCGCGCCATCGCCAAGGGTAAGCTCGTGCCCTTGAGCATCACGCCGTTCGTGTTCGTACAGACCGAGCCGAGCGCCATCACCCTCAACCACGAGGCCACCGCCAGCTTCTGGCTGCCGCTGGCGCGCGCCGCAACCGGGGAGCTCGACGGGGTCTATCCCTATCAGATGGGACAGGTAAGCCTGTCCCTGCCCTCGTGGGAATACGACGGGCAAACCGTCTGGGGCCTGACCCATCGGATGCTGAGCGGCTTGTTGACCTTGGTCGGCGCGGGCTAGACGTAGGGCGCCGCTTCATCAGCCAACGTCGGACTCGCGGTGGGCCCAGGGATGCCGTCGGCGTGACTACGAGAAACAGTCGAGATGGGGGCCGTTCAACAACGCGGCTCGCAGGCCCTCGGCCTCCCGTTCCAAATGCGACTCGATCGCGAGACGGCTCGCGATGCGGGTGTAGGCCTGCCAAACCCGGTCGGGCAAGGAGGTCTCCTCTCGGATGAGCTGCGCTTGCCACGTATCTCGGCACGGGCAGGCAGAGGCGTGCAGCTCCTCGACCACCTCGAAGGATTGTTGGGCGCGGTAACGGTCCAAGAGGGCGAAGACGTTGTCGTGGCAATCGGGGCAGGTGTCCGGGGATTGGATGAAGGGCTCGTCGAGATAATTGCGATACCAGGAGATGGTCACCTGCGTGCAGAGCTCGGGACCGAGGGTGTGCAGCGCATCGACCAGGGCCCAAAGGGACGGCGATCGATAGAGTCCCAGGCCGTGGAGCTCGGCCAACAGCGTGTGCTCCTTGACGTGCACCGGGAGGATCACCGCCAGCTCGGCCCCGTGGGAGAGCACCCAGCGGACCGAGGCGATGGCGTGCTCGAGGGTTTCGAGGGGGCTCAGGAATGGAACGCCGAGGGAGACGTTACCAATGGCCCCGACCCCAGCGGCGTTCAGGCGGGCTCGGGCATCCAGGAACCGTGAGGGGTGGCTGCCCTTGTTGATGCAGAAGCGCTGCACCCAGGGGCTGGCGGACTCGAGCCCCAGCATCACGGCGACCCGTTTGTTGGCGAGGGTCTCTTGGATCTCTCGCAACACATCGTCGGTGACGGTCTCGGCGCGGGTCTCGAAGAAGATGTTCGGTGAGGGGTGCTCGCTCAGGGTTTGGAGAATTCGCTGGCGCACTTGGCCCGGGACTTCACCGGGATCGAACATGCTGCCGGAGGGTGACACCAGGAGGTACTCGATCGGGGTGTCGCCCAGGGCGGTGAGCCCAGCGCGAAAGCCTTCGAATATCTGGGCCATGCCGATGGGGCGGCCTTTGCCGTAGTCGCACATGGTGCAGGCGTCCCAGGTACAGCCAGCGGTTGAGAACCAAACCGCGGCGACGGTGCCGCCCGGTACCTCTTCGAGTCGAACGTCGTGGGTGGTCCGTCGCGACAGGCGTGGCCGCTCCCGGCGGGCTTCGCGCATGGCGCGGGTGAGGAAGGGGTTCTCGAAGGTCACGGGGGCTCGAGGGTGCCCAGCTCAGCGGCGGGAGATCAAGCGGCAAACCTGTCCGGGCTGGGCCGGGCCGATTCGGTTTGATCCCGGTTCGGGCCGATTCGGTCAGGTTCGATTTGGTGCGATTTGGTTCGGTCCCGATTCGCTCCCAGCCCGGAGATCTACTCGCCCCAGGAACCACTGAGGATCGGGCTCCACCAAACTCGGTGGGATTCCGCCTCGCGCCCTTGCTCGGCGAAGCGCACGAGCTCGCGTTCGAGCTCGAAGGATGACCCGGCATCCAGTGACGGTGACTCGCGCCCGGGCCGGCGAGCGAAGAGGTAGGTGCCATCCAACCCCTGCTGTAACCGCCACGCCGGTGATTCGCGCAGCCAACCCATGGCGCGCTCTCGACTCTCGCTTTCGTACAGAAAGGCCGGGCTGGTCTGCACGAAGAAGCCTCGGTTGGGGCCGAGGGTGTAGTGGGTGGAGACCAGCACGTACTCCACGTCCGGACGGCAGCGGCCCAGGGAATGGACGTCCCTACGCTGCGCGACGTGGGGACCGAGGTTGTTCTGTACGCAGAGCCGCGCCTCCGCGGGGATCTGAGCCGCGATCTCGGCCAAGGCATGACGGGACGGCGCCGGGGAGAAGTCGGACCAGGAGGCAAAGAGCCCGTGGGGCAAGGGTGAGAACACCACGGATAGAACCGCGGTCGCGGTGGCGAGGTAGATCAACTGCCAGGGCCGGCGGCTGGGGTCTTTGCGCCGGAGCCCCTCGGCCGCCATCACGCAGGCCATGATGATCGCGGCACCACAGAACACGAAATAGTACGTGCCGGTCAGGCGTGTGGACCAGCCCTGGGAGGAGAGCATCGCCATGGCCACGGTCGGCACGAGCAGCAACAGCGCCGGCCAGCCGCGGAGCGCCGCTAGGCCGCCGCCAACCAGCAGGTAGACGGGCAAGCGGATCTTATCGGGCCGCAACAGGTGCATCACGACTTCGCCGGGCGAGGTGAACAGGGTCGTGATCATCTCAATGGGCCCGCGCCCCAGCCAGTGCCAACGGAAGGCCATCTCCGGGGTCGCCTCCGGCATGGCGGCGCGCCCGGCTTGGAGCAAACCGAAGTAGCCGATGCTCACCAGCGCGGCGATGATCCCCTCGCGTCGTTTGCCGGTCGCCGCCAGGAATCCACCGACCATGATTCCGATCAGGGGCACGTCCTCCTTACACAACAACGCCAGGGCAAAGAGCGGCCAGGCGAGTCGCGGCCGACCCGCGTCAAAGGCGTAGATCGCCCAGACCAGGAGCGCCGTGTAGAGGGTGATGACGTGGAAGTCGTAGAGGTTCGCGTCGTGGGTGAGCGGGCTGGCGAAAAAAGCCAAGGGCGCCACTAGCGCCCAGCCGGTGTCGCCGAGCCGGCGGCGCGCAAAGGCATAGAGCCCGAGGCCAGCGGCCGCGCAGGACAGGGATGCGACGAGGGCGAGCCAGACCGTGCTCGGGGTGATCCAATACAACGGCACCAGCGCGAAGAAGATCAGGTTGGCGTGCACCATGAAGCGCGGCAGGTCGACGCCGGCCAGGGTGTTGGATTGGGTCATGGCCAGGTCGCCGTTGGCCGCCGCCCAGAGCGCTTGATCGGCGTTGCCCAGATCATTCATCTGGGTCTTCAACGCCGCCTGCAGGCAGAGGCACAGGACGAAGAAGGAGACCGCGTACAGCGCGGCGGCGATGAGGACCACGGCCCGTGGGCGCAGGGGTCCCCGGTGCGCGCCGGCCATCATGGTCGTTAGCTGGTGGATGATCATCTGCCGCTGTCGCAACGAGCGCCGGCGATCGGCTCGAGTCGTGACTCAACTCGGGCCACGCCGGTGGGCGAGCCTAACTCTGCGCTTTGTCCTTGCCAAGTCGCCGCGCCCGTGACATACGCCGCGCAGCTAGATCAGAGCGCACGCGCAACGAGCGCGACACGCTTCTGACGCCCTGCCCCGTATCTTGGGGCCAGCTGCATTATTACCAACCATATGTCTCAGGGCGGGATGTGTGAGGCGACACCGAACGTCGCCCCGATACCGCGTTCGAATCTCAGGATTGAGTCGGCGTGCGTGGGCTGTGCCTGACGGGCAGAGCCGCGACACCCGAACCTGGACCGCACGCTCAGCGATGGCGCGCCGGTTGAATCCCGGCCACCGCCAAGAAGAAAGAAACAAACGTGAACAACGCAACAACCTCCAACCAGACCACTCCGACCGACCCGCGCGGCTTCGCCGACCTGGGGCTGTCGAATCATCTCCTGCGCGCCTTGGACGAGGCCGGCTACATCGAGCCGACACCCATCCAGGCCAAGGCCATCCCCCACGTGCTCGCGGGCAAGGATCTGCTCGGCTGCGCCCAAACTGGAACGGGCAAAACCGCCGCCTTCGCGCTGCCCATCCTGCAACACATCATGGCCAAGGGCAGCCCCAAGGGCCGCCCGGTCATCCAAACATTGGTGCTCGCACCGACCCGTGAGCTCGCCGCGCAGATCGCCGCGAGCTTCGCGACCTACGCCGGCCACGGTGGGCCGCGCCAGCACGTCATCTTTGGCGGCGTCAACAAGAACCCCCAGATCCAGGCATTGCGCCGCGGCGTCGAGGTGTTGGTGGCGACCCCTGGGCGGCTGCTCGATCTCATGGGCGACGGCTACGTGGATTTGAGTCACGTCGATACCTTCGTGCTCGACGAGGCCGATCGCATGCTCGACATGGGGTTCATCCACGACGTGCGGCGCATCACCAGGGCCCTGCCCCGGTCGCGCCAAACGCTCCTCTTCTCCGCCACCATGCCGCGCGAAATCCAGGAGCTCGCCGATCGCACCTTGAAGCATCCGATCCGGGTCGCGGTGGATCCCATTTCGTCTACGGTGGCGCCCACCAGCCAGTCGGTCTACTTCGTGGAGAAGGCCCAGAAGATCTCGTTGCTGGCCAAGCTCCTCGGCGACGACGCCATCGACCGCGCCCTGGTGTTTTCGCGCACCAAACACGGCGCCAACCGGGTGGCGGAGAAGCTCGTACGAGCCGGCTTCGGGGCCGCCGCGATCCACGGCAACAAGTCCCAGTCGGCCCGGGTGCGGGTCTTGGAGGACTTCAAGGCGGGACGCATCCGCGTCGTCATCGCCACCGACATTGCCGCCCGGGGGATCGACATCAAAGACCTCTCCCACGTCATCAACTTCGACTTGCCCAACGAGCCGGAGAACTACGTGCACCGGATCGGTCGTACGGGTCGGGCCGGGGCCAGCGGCATCGCCGTGTCGTTTTGTTCCGGCGAGGAGCGCGCCTACCTGCGCGACATCGAGCGGCTCACCAAACGTCCCCTCGACAGGGAAGTGACCCCCGAGGGGCTGCCCTCGATACCGAGGGGCCGACCCGCCAACATCGGAACGCGCGGTCAACGCCGTTCGCAGCCGCCGCAACGTGGTGGCCGGGATCAGGGCGGCGCCCGCAGCGACAGCGCTCGCAGCGGCAGCGCTCGTAACGGCAGCGGTCGTAACGGCAGCGGTCGTAACAGCAGCGGTCGTAACGGCAGCGCTCGTAACAGCAACGCTCGCAGCGGCGGCGCTCGCAGCGGCAACGCTCGCAGCGGCGGGGCTCGCAACAGCGGCGCTCGTTCAGCCCC
>JAUUZB010000430.1 GCA_030590185.1 Deltaproteobacteria bacterium | reverse complement strand
GGCAATCGGCATCCTCGATGCAGCTGTCATCGTCGACCGGGGCGGGCTCGACGCAGGCGACGAGACCGAGTGCCAGAGAGCAAAACAGGATGAGCGAGCGTATTCGAGCCATGGCGGTCATCTCCGGTACTCCACGGTGATGGTAGCCTGCGGCGGTGGGATGGCGTTGACCCCGAAGATGATGGCGTTGATCTCCTCGTCGTAGGTCCAGCCGTCGGTCTCACTCTCGGCGACGGGCTCGGTATTGACCCTAACGCAGAGGGTACTGGCCTCGAGCTCGCCGCACTCGCGCACCAGGGCGTCGCTGCTCGGGTAACTGCTCAGCTCGAAGATGCTGCTCAGCCCGGCGGCGGTGAGGGAGAGGTTGCGCAGCGCCTCGTTGAAGTCGCCGCAGATCGAGGTGTAGATCCCGCCGGCCATGTCGGCGAGCTCGACGTAGCGGTCGCCCGGTTGCGCTGCCCCGCGTTCCGAGTCGACGCAGCCGCCGTCCACGTCGCCCTCGGTTGGGGGGCCGACCACCGTCGAGACGCTGATCCGCGCCTCGTTGCCCGCGCCGTGGTACGACTCGAATAGCCGGTTGTAGTAGCCCACCGGGCCAAAGCTCTTGTCGTCCTCGTCGGAGACCATGATGATGAAGAGGGCGGCCTCGTCGCGCAAGAATCCTGGGTTCGGCGGTGATGGCGGGTCATCGGGCTGCCAGCCGATGCCCTGGCCAATGGCGAGGGCGGTGCTTTCGAAGGCGCGCTCGATGCGCGAGCCGTCGGTGCCGACGTTGATGTTCTCGAGGAACACACCCACCGCGTCGGCGGTGGTCGAATCGATGATCGAAGTGTTGCTCGCCCCGGTGTGGAGTAGGCCGCCGTCGTTGATGTCCGTCGAAATCACGCCGATTTGGTACTCGACCTCGCTGACCACCAGGTTGTCGATGAAGCCCTGGAAGGAGAGGCCGAGGCCGGCCTGCTCTTCGGCCATGCTCTCGGAGTTGTCGACCACCCACAGCACGTCGATCTCCGCCGCTGAGTTCTGTAGGAACTCCTCGGTGACCGTGCCGACGCTGGTCAGCACGTCCTCGGCGCAGCCCCCGGTCAGGAGGCCGATCAGGAACGTGCCGGTGAGGGAGAGGAGACGTAACTTCATGTCATCGCTCGCTTCGTTGGGACCTGGGCTGAACTCTACGGAGCCGATTCGCGCCTGTCAAACCGCGTCGCGGCCACGATTGGCCCTGGGAGCGGACTCCGGGGGGCCTGGGCTACTTCTTTGCCGGCGGCGTGTTGCCGAGCAGCGCGCCGGAGATCCGCAGCTCCATTTCGAGCAGCGCGTACTCGTCGAAGTTGTGGGGCTTGAACGCCCGGATTGTTCGGGATTTGAGATAGCCGGCGAGGGCGGCGTTGCCGGTGGCACCGAGCAGCAGGGCGCGGATGCTCTCCTGCTCCTGCTGGGTGAGCCCCCCGACCGCGACGATGACGTCGTCCGGGATCGCGTTGGTGATCTCGATCGCCTCGAGATCGTCGGCACCGCTGATGGTTTGCTCCGAGACGGCCCCGGCCTCGACCTCACCGGCGCGGACCCGCTCGACGACTTTCTGGTGGGAGCCGGCGAAGCTCACCTCGCCAAAGACCGTGTCCGGATCGAAGTTGTTCTGCCGCAACTTCATGCGCGGGAACCAGTAGCCCGCGGAGGAATGCTCATCCACATAGGCGAAGCGTTTGCCCTTGAGCGCCTTGAGACCGGCGAAGGCGCCCTTTTTGACCACGAAGGCGCCCCGGGATTCGGTGGCGAAATCCATGCTCTGCTGCACGAGGACCTGCCCGGTCATCACCCCTCGGGCCCGGACAAAGGCGGCGGCGCTGAGCTGCGCGAGCTGGAGATCCCCCCCACGTAGCTTGGCCAGCAGATCGTCGTAACTGGAGGGGACCACCAGCTCCACCGGCCGGTTGAGGGTCTTCCCGATCGCTTCGACCAGGGGCTGGTAGGCCGCCTCAACCGCCGCGGCGTCCGCCGCCGGCAGCACCCCGAGCTTGATCGGACCCTTGGCGGTGCCCGGCCCGGTCTCCGACCCGGACTTCTCGCTGCAGGCGGTCAGCCCGAGGGCCACCGGCAACAGGGCACAGAGCAGGGACGAGGCTGGGAATGATGGCATGGGGCTTATCTCCGCGGCGAGCCTGGCACAGGCATGGGGGTGACGCCAGCTTGACCCGGGTGCGCATCCGGGCGAAGAAGTTTCCGAACTAGTTTCCGAACTCTCCCTCCGGAGCACCCGTGGCAACGCTCACCGACGCTGTTAGAGAGGCCGGGGTCATCGGCGCGGGTGGCGCTGGTTTCCCGACCCACGTCAAGCTCGACACCGAGGTCGATCTGGTAGTGGTCAACGGCGCCGAGTGTGAGCCGCTGCTCAACTCCGACCAACGCGTGATGGAGCACTTCCCGGGCGAGATGGTTGATGGCCTGCGCCTCATCATGAAACAGGTGGGCGCCAGCCGGGGGGTGATCGGCGTCAAGGCCAAGTATAAACCTGCGATCCGCGCGCTCGAGGCGGCCATCGCGGGGCACGCGGAGCTCGACATCTGTCAGCTCGGCAACTTCTACCCGGCCGGCGACGAACAGATCCTGTTGACCGAGATCAACGGCAAGGTTGTCCCGGAGGCCGGACTGCCCCTGCACGTCGGCGCGGTGGTCTCCAACGTCCTCACCATGGTGCAGGTTAGTGGCGCCGCCCGCGGCATCCCAGTGACCGAGCGCCCGGTCACCCTGGTCGGTGACATCGAAGAACCGCAGGTGATCACCTGCCCGATCGGCACGCCGGTGCGGGATCTCTTGCGGCTCGCCAAACCGAAGCTGCCCTTGGACCAACTCGCCATCATCGACGGCGGTCCGATGATGGGCCGGATCGTCGACATCGACGCTACCATCAACAAGACCACCTCCGGCCTGATCTTCCTTCCCCAGGATCACGACCTGATCCAACTCATGACCATCCCGCTCGCGGCGATCATCCGTCGGTCGGTGGCGGCCTGTTGTCAGTGCCGTGAGTGCACCGAGCTCTGCTCGCGTTACATGCAGGGTCACCGTATCGAACCGCATCTAATGATGCGTGGTCTGTGGGAGTTGGAGAGCCGCTTGGATCAGCCGGCCTTCTACTCCGCCTTCCTGTGCAGCCAGTGTGGGCTGTGCGAGTACGCTTGCCCGATGAACCTGTCGCCCCGCCGAGGCTTCGCGGAGGTCGGTCGCCGCCTGCGTGCCGCCGGCGAGTCGAACCCCCTGCGTGCCGCCCCGGAGCAGCCGCACGAGTTTCGGCCCTACCGCAAGGTCAGCAAGGATCGCCTGACCCGTCGCTACCAGCTGCTGCCCTATGAGTCCTTCGACCTGCCGCTGCGCACGATGACGTCGCCGCCGGCACGGGTTGGCCTCTCCCTGAGCCAAGCCGCCGGAGCCCCGGCCCAGCCGGTGGTGGAGGTCGGGCAGGCGGTGGCCCTGGGCACTCTCGTGGCCGCCATCCCCGAGGGCAAGCTCGGCGCCAACCTGCACGCCTCCATCGATGGCGTCGTCACCCAAATCGATGATAAGCGGATCGTGATCGCATCATGAAGTCGCCGGCCATAGGGCTCATCGAGCTCAACAGCATCGCGCGGGGGATCCTGCTGCACGATTTGATGGTCAAGAAGGCACAAATCGACGTCCTCCAATCCCACTCGATCTGCCCGGGCAAGTACATCATCCTGATCGCTGGTGGGGTCGCCCCGGTGCGCGCCAGCATGCGCGAGGGCTTGCACTACGGTGGCGCCGCGGTGGTCGATTCGCTGCTCATTCCGAACGTCTCCACCGAGATCTTTCCGGCCATGCTCGGCGCCGTCCACGATCTCGACATCGACTCGGTGGTGATCGTGGAGACCTTCTCGGTCTCAGCGTCGGTCACCCTCGCGGATCTGGCGCTCAAGCACACCGCGGTGAAGCTGCTCGACATGCGCCTAGCCCAGGGGCTCGGCGGCAAGGCCTATTTTATCCTCGTCGGCCCGTTGCCCGAGGCGGAGGAGGCAGAGCGCTGGGTGCGGGAGCAGGCGGAGCCAGGCATGCTGGCCAACACGGAGTTGATCCCGGCTCCGGACGAGGCCTTCGCCGATACGCTCATCGGGCGGATTCTCTGAGACGCCCCGGCCCGACGCCTACTTCTCGTCCGGCTCGCCGATCTCCACCGGGATGGTGGAGTCGTAGAAGAGCGGCAGCTTGAGCTTGGTGCCCGGGTCGAGCTTCTTCTTCGGCTTGATCTTGCCCAGCTCGTTGAGCTTGGCGATCTCGCCAGCCCGTTCCGCGATGTAGAGCTGAGTCTCGGCGATTTTCGCGAGGGTATCCCCCTCCTTGGTGTCGTAGAGAATGAAGCGCGGCAGGCGGACCTCCTTCCCCTCGGGGATCGCCTTGGTCACCGATCTCGCCCGGGGATTTGCCGCCTTGATGTGCGCCTCGAGCTCCATGGCGCCGTAGAGCTTTTCGGCGAGCTGGCGAATCGATTGGCGGGTGGTCGCCCGGTGGTATTCGTACAGCGCCTTGTCGCGACCTTCGGTGGCGTCGTACAGCGTGATCTCGTCGAGCTCCTCCACCGACATCTCTTCTTGGCCGGAGTAGGTGCCTGGTTGGCTCACCGTGGCGCCGGACTGTTGCCCCGCTAGCCACATGAACAGGGCGATGACGGCGACGGCGGCGGCCGTGCCCCCGAGTCCGAGGATGATGTTCTTTTTGCTGCCGCGATGGATCCGGGCCAGGCTCGGATCATCGTGGCTCATCGATTCGTCGATGCTGTCGTATTGCTCCTGGGATTGTTCAAATGGCATCAAGCCCGCGCTGGCGGCTGCGAGACCTGAGCCCGGGGCTTGAGCGGGCATGCCGGGCTGTCCAGGCATTCCCGGTTGTCCAGGCATCCCGGGTTGTCCAGGCATTCCCGGTTGTCCAGGCATCCCGGCCTGTCCAGGCATCCCGGGCTGTCCAGGCATCCCGGCCTGTCCAGGCATCCCGGCCTGTCCGGGCATCCCGGCCTGT
>JAUUZB010000569.1 GCA_030590185.1 Deltaproteobacteria bacterium | reverse complement strand
CGGGTCGCCACCAACGATGACCGTCCAGACGATTGGAACTTCCGCATCACCCAGCGGCTACCGGCCGGGAAGTATCGCCTGGCGCTCGATCACATCGGCCGCTCCGGGAGCATCGCGATCACCATGCAGACCCCCGATGAGGTCGAGGGGGAGGTGTTTGGGGCTGGCACGGTCCGGGAGGTGAAGATTGGCCGTACTGTGCAACTCGCGGCCCTCGACCTCGCCGGGGCTGGCCCCGTTGTGGTGGTCGCAACTGACGCCGAGGAGAACGTCGGCGTGGCCGTGGAGCGCAAGCGGGGCGCCGGGTGGCAGACGATCACCAGCGCCACGGGTTGGTCCAACCGGGTCGCCTTCCGGCGGGATGAGAAGGGGACCGAGTCCTATCGCCTGCGCCTCTGGTCCTTGGACCAGACCGGCAATCCCGTGAAGGTGCGGGTGCTCGCTCCAGATCCCGACGACTATTCCGAGCGCCGTCTCGCCGGTGGCATCGAGCTCGACGACGACGATTTGATCATGGAGCCGCTCTTGGTCGAATGCCCGCCGGGGTTGTTTGAGATCGAGCAACGCCCCGAGGCGGCCATGGTGTGTCCGTCCGCCGGGGCGGCCTGCGCGCCGCCGTTGATCACCACGGTCGCGGCGAGCGAAGAGGGGATCTGGTGGGTGGTACCGCGGGGGACCCTGCGCGCCAAGCGGGTGCTGCTCAGCGCCGGTCGGGTGGCGAGCGTGGCGTTGATGCCCGGGCAGATCGTGGCGATCGACGTACCGGGTGACGGCCCAGCCGCGGCCGCGGCCCGCAGCTCAGCGGGGCAGCCCGGGATCGCCTTCGCGCAGCCAGAGGCCCTGCGCGCCTTTACCGATGAGGAGGCCGGCGTTTGGTCACCGAGCCAAACTGCGGTGGTTGGCTCCGCGGCCTTTGGCGTTCGTCTCGGCGATGAGCCGAAGCGGGCTTACGTGTGGAACGGATCCGAGCACGTCGTGATCGCTCAGGTGAGCGCGCGAGCCCTGGTCGATGCGGAGAAGGCCGTCTCCTGGCGGTTCGGTACCAGTCGGGGGAGCCTGGCTGCGGGTGAGACCGTGGGCGTGGCGTTGCCGACCTCGAGCTATGCCCTGCGTTTGACCCTGGGCGCGGGGATGGCCGCGGTGCAGGTGCAGACCGAGGAGAGTCCGGGTGGAGCACGCCGGCGCGTCTTTTGGGCCGGCCCAACGCCGCGCAGCTTTGAGATCGCGAGCGCCATCGCTGGGGTGGGTGGCACCTTGATCGTCCTCAACGGTGGTGATGGCTCGAGTGACTACGTGGCCGAGTTGTTGAGCCTCGGGGACGAGCCCAAGCCGGTGTTGACCTCGGCTTGGCAGTACGAGCGGCTAACCAGCGCCCACGCGGTGGTGCGTTTGCCGGTGGGCGCGCAACCGACGGGCACCCTCGAGATTCTCGGCGCGGCCGAGGGCGCGACCTTGATACGCAAGGATGGTCGGATCATCAGGGGTGATCAGATTCCGGTCGGCCCCGGCGGTAGCTTGCTCTTGGAGATGGGCCTCGGGGCGGTGCTCGCCTGGATCGACGAGCCGAGCGGAACGCCGCGCGGTTGGGGTGAGCCGTTTGATTCCGATCAGTATATGCCGGTCACGGTCACCGCGCCGATGCAACTGCAGCTGCACGCGCTGCTGCATCGCCAACGCTTCGACCTCAAGGGTCCGGCGCTGGCGCACCTGCGCGTGCCGGCCACGGTGGTGGTCAAGCGGCAACTACCCGGTGGCGCGCCGCAGATTGAGATCGTGGGACCCGGCGTTCCGATCGAGCTCTGGTTGCCCGAGGGCAAGGGGGAGATCAGCCTGCGCGGCCTCGCCGGAGTGCCCCTCGCCGGGTTGTTGGACATTGGCACGGCCACCCCGGTGACCATCGGTGAGGGCCTCGGTCCCGAGGTTCTGCTCAGCCCGGGGGGCGTGAGCGTCTTCGCGTTTACGATCAACGCCGACGAGCCGGACGCGACGGTCGACATTGGCCTCGGTGTGCGCGCTGACGCCGACTGGGTCACCGCCGAGCTCCTCGACGCACGCGGCAACGTCCTCGGCGATGGCTTGATCCAGCGCGCTAGCCTGAAGCCCGGGAAGTATCTCATGACCTTGCGTCTGCCCCCGGACGTGGATCCCCTGCGCGCCCAGCCGGTGTTGGTCGGGGTCGAGCGCCCGGACACCGGACCACCCGAGGATGTCATTCGACAATACGTGGAAGCCAAAGGAGGCCAGCGATGAACCGCAACCAGAAGCGTGTCGCATGGTTTGTCGGCGCCGTGGCGCTCGTCGGTATCGGTGTCGCCAACGCCGAGCCGGACACCTTGACCGCCGCCTTTGATGCCCTGCTCCAACGGCCGGCCCAGGAGAAGGGGACCGTGATCGTGCCGGAGCGGTTCCTGCGGCCGTGGGATCCGGTCACCATTTTTTACACCAGCGACCGTGGTCCCAGGGCCGGCGGCGCCGAGGGGCAGCCCCAGAAACACGCCACCATGCGGCCGAGTCATCCGGGCGCCTGGGAGTGGCTCGACGGGCGCACCTTGCAGTTCCGGCCGGCGGAGCCCTGGCCGCCGCTAGCGACCTTCAACTGGCGAGCCGGCGAGAAGCAGGCCCAGCTCACCACCCTGATGCGACCGCCTACCTCCACCGTACCCTCCCACGGCGCGCGCGGGCTCAACCCGGTCGACTCGATCACCATCACCTTGCCGGGGCCGGTCCGCGAGGAGGTCCTCGCCCGCATGGTGGTGATTGAGTTGCGGCGGCTGCCCGGCGTGGGCGGCGATCCCTTCGAGGTGCTCGGTCCCGAGGATTACGAGATCAAGACGTTGGAGCGCACCAGCCCCAAGTCCACCGCCGGCTACGTCTTCCGCATGCACCAACCGATCGGACTCGGCACCCACGTCACCGTGCGCTTCCGTCTCGCCCTGCGTGGCGACGAGGAGACCAGCGTGGCGCGCATCGAGTTCGCCACCGCCGAACCGTTTCGGGTGACGAACTTTGGTTGCCATGGCACGACCGTACCCGCCACCGAGACCGGGGCCGAGTATCCGGCGGAGCAGCCGATGCGTTGTTCCGGCAATCTCCAGGCCCGGGTCGCCTTCTCGAGTCCACCCGCCGCCATCGGTCCGATCGAAGGCCGCAATCTGGTGCGTTTTGAGCCAGGGGTTGAAGGCCTGGAGTTCTCGTTGCAGGGCAGCGAGCTGGTGATCAACGGCGACTTCGAGCGCGAGCAGGCCTACCGCATCGCCCTGGTACCAACCGCCCTCGTCGATCGTTCCGGCCGCGCCCTGGAGATGAGCGGCCGCAACGCGGTCTCGGTTTGGTTCCCCCGCCGCACGCCCTACCTGCGTTGGGAGAAGAGCTACGGCGTGGTGGAGACCTATGGGCCAAAGCAGTTCCCGGTCCAGGGCCGACGGGACGGAAAGGCAGATCTGCGCGTCTACGCCGTCGATCCCCTCAACCGTTCCTTCTGGCCCTTCCCGGACTCGCCGATCAGCGTCGACGAAGCCAAGGCGCCCCCGGGGCCGGGTGAGGAGGAGGCGCCGTGGAAGGAGCTACGTGCCATCGGCACCAGCGCCCTGCGCCAGCGCCTGCGTCAACTCGGGACGCCCGGGGTGTCGACCATCGTCGAGCTACCCCTCGCCAACCAGGGGAGCGCCGCCAATTTTGGCATCGATCTCGAGTCCCATCTCGTCAAGCTCAGCGGCCGCAACGTCCCTGGGCATTATCTGGTCGGGCTGCGTCGCCTCGACAACTCCACGGTCCGCTCCTGGGTGCGGGTGCAGGTTACCGATCTGAGCCTGACCGCGGTGGAGGAGACCGCCGGCGTGCACTTCGTGGTGACCTCCCTCAAGGATGGCACGCCGGTATCCGGCGCGCAGGTTCAGGTCGAGGGCCGGCTGCAGGAGGGTCGCACCGACACCTGGACGACCTTCTTCTCCGGCACCACCGACAGCCAGGGGATCCTGCACTGGAACGCGCCGGGGGACACCCCGCGGCGCAGCGAGACCATCCGGCGGATCGTGGTCAAGAAGTACGAGGACGTGCTGGTGCTCAACCCCAACCGCTCGCCCCAGCGTTATCACAACAACCACTGGGGCAGCGGCAGCGGCACCTGGTTGCGGTGGGTGTTCAGCTCCTTGAGTGGGCGGGGCGAGTCGTCGCGGGATCTGTGTCACGTCTTCACCGAGCGTCCGATCTACAAGCCGGCGGAGAAGGTCCACATCAAGGGCTACGCCCGCGCGCGTCATCATGGGCGCATGACCAACATCACCGGCGAGGGCACGGTGGTGATCGACGCGCCCGGCAGCGACACCTGGCG
>JAUUZB010000866.1 GCA_030590185.1 Deltaproteobacteria bacterium | reverse complement strand
GGTCGCGACCGTTGTCTGCGATCCACAGCTCGCGGGTCGCACGATTCACTGCCGTGGCCGCGATGTTCATGAAGCGCGGCTCTGAGGTCCGAGCCATCTCTTCCCCCAGCGCGTCGATGCGTACGACCGCGTCGTAGCCGTGATCGGTGACGACCCAGAGTTCATCGGCGTTGCGGGTCAGGTCGCGGGCGCTGCCGATGGCGGTCGTCGCGCTGCGAAATAGCTCGGCACCGCCGGTGGAGAGATGCACGACTTCATCGGCGACGGAGTCGATGAGCCAGAAGGAGTCGTCGGAGTCGAGCTCGAGGCTGTCGTACAGGCCTGAAGTCACCGGCGAGTCGGCGAGGGCCACGCCGGTTGAGGAGAAGTGGGCGAGGCCGAAGCCATCAACCTCGCGCCGGCAGGCCCAGAGGGTGCCGTCGGTAGCTCGTTCGAGGTGCGAGATCTCGACTCCGGCGGCCACCCGGTGGAGCTCCGAGCCGTCGAAGGCCAGGTGCACGAGCGTGTGGTTGGTCGTATCGATGACCCAGGCCGAGCCGTCGGCAGGAACGGGCACCAGGTAGTGGGGTCGGGCCACGACGGCGGCTGCCAAGGACCAAATCTCGTTGCCGGCCCAATCGAAATGATAGATCAACTCATCCTCGGTGTGCGCCAGCCACACCGTACGATCGAGGGGATGGACCATCAGATCCACTGACTCGTGGGATGCGGGCCAGGCGTCCATCTTGCGCAGCAGCAACTCACCCTCCGCCGAGAAGTGGTAGAGGTGGTATTTATCCGCCACCCAAACCGAATCGTCGAACTGATCGACCGCGGTCTCCCAGAGATAGCCGTCGTAGAAGATCGACTGGCTGCGAAACAGCACGTTGCCCTCGCTGTCGACGTGAACCGCCTGGTTGAGGGTTTTATCTACCAACCAGATCGAGCCATCCGCCTCCACCGAGCTGACCGAGCGCGGAGAGAGAAAAGCGTGTGCTTCTTCGTCGAAACGCATGGCGGTTCCGTCGACCGGGAGTCGCTCAATCTGAAAGCTGTTGCCAACCCAAACGTTCGACGCCGGGTCATCGACGAAACCCTGGCGGAGACACCCGCCGATGCCTAGGATTGGGATCCACACCAGGATCAACCAACGTCCGAGTGAGCGATCAGCCATGCTGGTCACCCTCCTTCCAACCCATGGTACCATTACTCGAGTGACTAGTAACTGAGTATCGAGTCATCGATGTCATCCAAGCGCATACACGCGACCCCAGTTGGCCCCAGTTGACCCCCCGTGAGCCTCCGGCTACACCGATGCTCTCCTTCCACCCTTTGACGAGAGAGAGGGTTGATTCTTGAACTCCCGGCTCTTCGTGGGCGGATTGGCGCTCGAGGTAACGCAGCAGGAGCTCGTTGATCTCTTTGCCGCCGTGGGCGTGGTCGAGAAGGTCTCGATCATCAAGGACCGGGAGACCGGCGCCTCACGGGGCTTCGCCTTCGTGGAATTACGAACCGCCGAAGCGGCCGACCTCGCGATCGAACGGCTGCACGGCACGGAACTCCACGGCCACGCCCTACGGGTGGCTGAGGCCAAGCCCTCGAGACAGTGGGAGGAACGCCGCCGCACGGGAGAGCTGCCCGACCCCGAACAACGGCGACGCTCGGGAGAGCTGCCCGACCCCGAACAACGACGACGCTCGGGAGAGCTGCCCGACCCCGAACAACGGCGACGCTCGGGAGACCTGCCCGACCCCGAACAACGACGACGCTCGGGAGACCTGCCTGAGCCGGAGCGGCGCCGGCGATCGGGTGAGCTGCCCGACCCCAACCTCGTGGCCCAACCGGACGGCAGCGGGTGGCGACGCCGGGCGATGATCTCGCTCCTCACGACCTTGGTCGCGGGCGCGGCCCTGGCAGCGCTGGTCTACTGGCAGGACCCCGGTGAGCCCCACGGGCATCCCGATCCCCAGGCCGTGCTGGTCATGCCGGTCGAGGTGCTCGGCCAATCCGAGGCGGCCGAATACCTGAGCTACGCCTTTGCCCAATCGCTGGCGGTCAACCTCGCCACCGTGGAGGAGCTCCACATCCTCCCGGTTCCCAAGATGAGCGAGGCGGCGCGCGCGGAGTCGGCAGCGCAGATCGCCCGCGACGGCGGAGCAGGCACGCTCGTGTCTAGCACCCTGACGGTCGAGGGCGACCGGACCCGCATCAGTCTCACCCTGGTCGACACGCGCGAAAACCGCATTCTCTGGGGCACGCAACTCGACGCCGCCAAGACCGAGCTCCTGACCGAGGCTGCCCACCTCGCCGCCGAAGTCGCCCGCCAGCTCGGCGCTGCGGTGCCAGAGCTCTACCCGCCCATCACCGAGCTCACCGGCGGCCCGACGATGGCGGATGCGCCGGCGACCGCCGCCGCCCTCGGCGCCATCCGACGGGTGGAAGTCGAGAGCGCCCTGCGGACCACCAAGGATCTGATAGCGGCCTTCCCGGAGGACCCGGCGGCGCTCACCCTGCGGGTCCACGCCCTGGTCCTGCACTGGGACCGGGAGCGCTCACGGAAGAACTTCGAGGCGCTCGAGACCAGCCTCGAGGCGCTCGACGCGACCGGCCGCGGCTACCCCTATAGCGATTTCTATCGCGCTTATATTCTTTATAACGAGGGCCGCTACCGGGACGCCATCGACCAATTCACCATGATCATCGATAGCGGCGACCTTTCGCCGGCCGGCCGGGGCTGGGTGTTGCGCTACCGCGCCTTTGGTCGCCAACGCATTTCGGAAGTCGACGGCGCCCTCACCGACCTGCAAGAGAGCCTGCGCCTCGACCCGGCCAACCCGTGGACCCTCACCATCCTCAGCGGCGTCCTGCTCGAGGCCGGACAGGCACAGGAGGCAAAGCGGCGGGCCAGCCAAGCCCTGGCGCTTTTGCCCTCGAACTGGCGCAACCACCAAGCCTATGGTGAGGCGCTGACTGCCCTCGGTGAGCTCGAGCCAGCGGCGGAGGCCTTTGGCCGCGCCTGTGAGCTCAGCCAAACCCAAGCCAGCTGTTCCGGTCACGGCCTCCTACTCTGGAAAGCCGGCGACGCCGATCGCGCCGCCGAGGCGATCGCCCGCGCCGGGAAGTTCCCGGACACTGCCTACGGCGCCCACAACCTGGCCTGCTACTTCGCGCTCACCGGTGACCGCGCCAAGGCACTCGCCTACGTTGAAAAGTCGGTCGAGCTCGGGATGATCGATCTGATCATCAAGACCGACGATGACCTCGCGACCCTCCGCGGCGATGCGACCTACGAGCGACTGGTGCGAACGGTGCAAACCCGGGCGACCGGAGCGTGCAAGGATGGGGACTGCCCGCAGGCCCTACCGAAGT
>JAUUZB010000354.1 GCA_030590185.1 Deltaproteobacteria bacterium | reverse complement strand
GTCGACAACGACTGCGACGGTGAGATCGACGAGGAGTGCATCGGCGGCATTCTCGAGGAGGAGGAGCCCAACGGCGGCGGCGGCCAATGCCAGGACATTCCGCTGCCGGTGGTGGTGGAGGACGCGGTCACCATCACCGGTCTCTTCGACCCGGCCGGCGACCTCGACTCTTATTGCTTCCACGCCGTGGCGGGCCAGAGCGCCATCTTCGAGATCAACTCGGCGATGCTCGGCGCCCCCACCGATGCCCGCATCGCCCTGTTCGACAGCAACAGCGGCGAGCTCCTCGCCGCCGCTGACAACGGCTTCGCCCAGGGCAAGGGCTACGATCCCTATTTGGAGCTCGACTTCAACGAGGACCGCGACGTCCGCCTCGACGCCACCAACCTCGGCGGCACCGGCGGCGAGGACCACATCTACGAGCTCGTGATCACCGCCCTGAGCCCGCCGGGCGCCTGCGACGACATGGACGGCGACCTGATCAGCCCCTGTGACGGGGACTGCGACGACACCGATCCCCTGGTCTTCCCCGGCCAGGTGGAGGTCTGCGACGAGATCGACAACAACTGCGACGGCGTCACCGACGACGGCTGTCCCCTCGACGCCCTGCGCGAGCGGGAGCCGAACGGCACGGTCAGCGAGTGCATGCTGGTCGGCATCCCCACCGAGATCTACGGCACCATCTCGCCGCAGCTCGATCAGGATACCTACTGCTTCTTCGTGCCGCGCAACACGGGCGTGGCCTTCGACATCGACGCCCAGGAGCCGCCGCTGATCTCCGAGCTCGATAGCAAGATCACCGTCCTCGAGCTCTCCGGCGCGCAGATCGCCACCAACGACGACGGCATCGATCCCCAAACCGGCTTCACCGCTCTCATGTCCGACAGCTTCGTGCAGCAGACCTTCTGGCTGCCGGGGACCTACGCCGTACGGGTGCAGTCCTCCGATCCGAGCGCTGGCTCGAGTTTCCACAGCTACGTCCTGCGGCTCGATTTCACCGAGGAGGTCCTCTGCGTCGATGAAGACGGCGACGGGGTGACGCCCTGCGAAGGGGACTGCGACGACGGCGACCCGGCGATCTTCTTCGGCGCGGCTGAGATCTGCGACGGCCGGGACAACAACTGCGACAACGTCGGTGACCCGGCCGAGTGCACCGGCGACTGGGACGGCGATGGCTTCACGGCATTGTCGGGGGACTGTGACGAGACCAATCCGATGATCCGTCCGGGCGCCATCGAGATCTGTGACGGCTTCGACAACGACTGCAACGGTCTCATCGACGACGGCGTGCTCAACGCCTGTGGCGGTTGCGGCTTCCCGCCGGCCGAGCTGTGCGGCAACGGCGTCGATGACGACTGCGACGGCGTGACCGACACCGACTGCGATACCGACGAGGACAACGATGGCGTCACCCCCGACGAGGGCGACTGCGACGACAGCCGCGACGACGTCTTCCCGGCCTTCGGGGCCAACCCCGCGGCGGAGGAGGTCTGCGACGGGGTCGACAACAACTGCGACGGCGTGATCGACGAGTTCGCCAAGAACGCCTGCGGCACCTGTTCCCCCCCCCGCGGCATGCTCGAAGAGCTGTGCGACGGTATCGACAACAACTGCAACGGCCTGGTGGACGACGGCGCGCTAAACGCTTGTGGCTACTGCGGCCCGGCGCCACCCGAGATCTGCGACGGCCTCGACAACAACTGCAACGCAGAGATCGATGAGGGCCTGATCAACGCCTGTGGCGGCTGCGGCCCGGTCCCCATCGAGGCCTGCGACGGCATCGACAACGACTGCGACGGCCTCATCGACCTCGGCTGCGACGTCGACGGCGACGGCGATCTAGTGACGCCGCGCGATGGTGACTGCGACGACGAGGTCGACACCACCTATTGGGGAGCCATCGAGCTGTGCGACGGCATCGACAACGACTGCAACGGCTGGGTCGACGACGACGACAGCCTCTGCCCGGTGCCGACCGAGAGCGAGCCGAACAACATCTCGGGCTCCTGCGACCCGATCGCCTGGCCGATTCGAGTCGCGGGCGTGCTCTCCGATCTCGCCGATCGAGACCACTTCTGCTTCTCGGTACCCCCGGACACGACCCTCGGCATCGACATCGACGCCCGGGATCTCGTTCCCAACTCGCCCCTCGACAGCTACCTGCACCTGTTCGACGACGCTGACGGGGTCCTCGACTCCAACGACGACGGCACCGCGCCGGACGACACCATGGGTCTGACCTCCGACTCCTACATCTCCTACTGGTTCGAGGACGGCGGTAACTTCACCGTGCGGGTCAGCGCCTCGAGCACCGCCGGGGCCACCCCCATGTTCTACGAGCTGTTCATCATCCCGGAGACCGGCTGCCAGGACTTCGACCGCGACGGGATCACCAGCTGCACCACCGATTGCAACGACTTCAACGCCAGCATCAACCCTGGCGCCGTCGACACCTGCGATGGGGTGGACAACAACTGCGATGGCTCGATCGACGAGCGCTGCGTCGGTACCTGTTTGGACGACCTCTATGAGCCCAATGACAGCGCCAGCGGCGGCTCCCTGGTGGGGGTCGGCCTGCACTCCTACTTGCACATGTGCGGCGGGGACGCGGATTTCTTCACGATCGAGGGGCTCGCCGGGCAGACGTTGCTGTTCGACGTCAACCAGTCCAGCACGCCCATCCCGATGATCGTTACCCTCTACGATACCGATCTGTTCACGCCGTTGGTCGCCTCGGCACCCGACGTCCCAACGATTACCCACGTGCTGCCCTCCGATGGCACTTATGCCGTGGGCCTGGCGTCACCCGTGGGTGAGGAGGTTGGCTATGAGGTCGTCGTCACGCTGTCGCCGTGAGGTGGGGAGCGGGTGCTCGGTAGGCCGCCGGGTGGTGATCTCGAAATCGTGGGTTGGATGGGGCGGACGGGCCCTGCTCGTGCTGGCTTTGGTTGGAGCGGGTGCCTGCGCCAGCGAGGAGCTCGAGTGCGGCCCCGAGACCCACGAGTCGAACGGCTACTGCTCGGTCATCCCGGAGCCAAGCCCTACCTGTGGTGAAGGCACGGACTTCGACGTCTCGACCAACACCTGCGTGGCGCGCATCGAGTGCAGCGAAGGGACCGAGTACGACGCCGCCAGCGGCGAGTGCACGACCTTGTTCGAGTGCGGCATGGGCACGGTCATCGATCTCGCCACCGGCGAGTGCGTGGCGGTCGTCCAGTGCGGTCCCGGCACCTTGCTGGTTGATGGCGCGTGCGTGACCGAGGCCTCCTGCGGCCCGGGCACGGTGCTCGAGGTCGCCACCCAGGCCTGCCTGCCGGTGGAGCCCTGCGTCGGGGGGACGATCTACAACCCGGAGACCGGCCGTTGTGAATCGGATTTGAGCTGCGCCGATAACCAGGTCGAGGTCGGTGGCGTCTGCCTGCCCGAGGGGCGCGGCATCGCCGGGTTGGCCCAGGCCTGGGAGAGCGCCGCCGACACCAACGACCCGTCGGTTGGCGGCACGCCGGAGCAGCTGCCCGCCCTATTGCCCGAGGGCGAGCCGCTGGTGTTCATCGGCCGGGCGGGCCGACCGGCCGACTTCGACGGTAACGGCACCATCGACCAAGACCGGGACGTCTGGCAGTTCACCGGCGCGGCCGGGCAATTCCTGAACATCCAGGTCCTGAGCGCCGGCCTGCCCCAGCCGGTGTTCCTGCTCGACGGGCCCGGCGGCTACCACCGGGAGTCGGCGATAGGCTTCAATCCAGAGGCCCAACGCGAGGTGTTGTTGCCCCGCGCCGGCAGCTACCGCTTGACCATCGTGCCCTCGGTCTACGTGACCGCCGGCCTGGCGATCGGCGGCACCGAGGCCGGATACGTGGGTGCCATCGAGGTGGTGCCGATTCCGACGCCGACCCCCCTGGCGCCGGCCCACGATGGGGAACCGGCGGTGGTGGTGTTCGGGAGCCTGTCGAACCTCACCAACAACTTCGTGACGCTGCTGGCCCCGGCGCGGAGCGCGGTGGTGATCGAGTTCTTCGACCTCGGCCAAGACGCCGCCCCGGCGGTGATGGCGTTTACCGCTGACAGCCGTCTGGTCACCGACGTGGTCATCGACGGGGGCCCTTCGACAGGCGAAGGGGGAGACGGCTGGGCCGCGACCTTCGTGGGCGAGCAGGACGGCACCTGGCTGCTGATCGATTGGGTCAGCTCCTATGGTCGGGAGGACGAGTTCGTGGCCGAGTTGTGGCACGTGCCGTTGGTCGAGGCAGGCGTCCTCTCCGGTAGCAGCTCGATCACCACGCCGGCCCAGGACATCGCCGCCGGCAAGACCGCCGCCTTTGCCTACGAGCTGGCCGGCAACCAGGTGTTGCAGCTGAGCGTCGCCGCCATGACGACCTTCCCCGGGCCCGATCTACAGTTGCTAGGCCCGGACGGCACCCGCTCGGTGATCTGGGACAGCGCCTCCCTGTTTGCCTTTGCCGAGCCCGGCGAGTTCGTCGCATTCGTCAACAACGACGACCCAGAGGTCGATCAGTCCGGGGTCTTCCTCGCCGGCGCTCTGCCGCCGACCATCGACCTCGGCACCTTGAGCGTCGACGGCCCGGACACGGTGGTGGTCGCCTCCGGCGCTCGCTTGACGCACGCCTACGGCGGCCCCGAGAGCTATTGGGCGATCGTCAGCACCCCGCCATCGACCATGCTCGAGCTGATCGTAGAGGTTGAGGCGGGGAACGCCGAGCTCGCCGTGTTCGAGCGCAGCGGCCGTGAGCTGCGCCGGGTGCGCCAGCCGCAGCTCAATCGGCGGCTGCACGTGCTCAACGAGGGGGGCGACACCCTGGTCCTCGACCTCCACCCGTTCCGGGATTTCACCGGCAAGTCGGGTGTGGTCGAGAACTGGTCCCTGCGGGTGGAGGCGATGCCGTACCCGGTGAGCATCGATGGTGAACCGAACAACACCCTGCTCACCGCCACCGACATTGGCACCGCGCCCTTTGTCGGCATCGGCACCTTGATCGAGACCACCGCCGCCTTCGACTACCGCGACAAGGATGTCTACTCCTTCAGCCTGGCCGAGCCGCTCGGCCAGGGCCAGGCGGTCGCCCTGTGGTTCGACAACCTCGACGCCGACCCAACCCTGTTCGATCTCGGCGCGGTGTCCCTGCGGGTGTACGACGACGACCGCCTGGTGCTGACCAGCATCCCGGGGCAGCTCGGGCCGGTCTCCGGCGTGCTGGAGGCCAGCAGCGTTACCTACCTGCGCACCGACGACGTTGGTCCTTTCCTGGTTGAGCTCACCGAATGGAAGGTCGAGCGGACGGCGCGCTACGTGTTGCGCGGCGAGGTCGTCGACATGCCGGTGGAGAGCGAGCCCAACGAGACGCTCGGCGATGCCATCGACCTCGGGTCGCTGCCCGCGGCGGTCGCTGGCTATTGGGACAGCACCGGCGACACCGCCGACCACTACCGCTTCGAGCTCGGTGGGGCGCTGCCCGCCGGCACCTCGCTGGTGGTGGGGTTGGAT
>JAUUZB010000687.1 GCA_030590185.1 Deltaproteobacteria bacterium | reverse complement strand
CACCATCGCAAGGTGCCGCGTCCGGGTTGTCGTGGATCTCCAAGAAGATCGCATCGATCCCCACGGCGACCGCCGCCCGCGTCAAGTGTGGCAAAAACTCCCGCTGCCCACCGGTGGCCATGTCGAGGCTGCCCGGGAGCTGCAAGGAGTGGGTGGCATCGAACATCACCGGGTAGCCAAGTGATCGCATGATCGGCAGGGCGCGCATGTCGACGATCAGGTTGTTGTAGCCAAAGCTCACGCCGCGCTCGGTCAGCATGATCTTGGAGTTGCCGGTGCTCTCGATCTTGCCGATGATCCCGCGGGTGTCCTGGGGCGCGAGGAATTGTCCCTTCTTGACGTTGACGACGCGGCCCGAACGACCCACCGCGAGGAGCAGATCCGTCTGGCGACACAGAAAGGCCGGCACTTGCAACACGTCGGCCACCGCCGCCGCTGCCTCCACCTGGTCGACAGTGTGCACGTCGGTCAACAACGAAACGCCGAGCTCAGCCTTGACCCGCGCTAGGATTGCCAGGCCCTCCTCGACGCCGGGACCGCGATAGGAGGTCACCGAGGTGCGGTTGGCCTTGTCAAAACTGGCCTTGAGCACCCATGGGATCCCGAGGTTAGCGGTGATCCTCGCGATGTGGCGCCCCACCGACAACAAATGGTCTTCGGTCTCGATGACGCAGGGCCCCCCCACGAGCACCACCGGCGCGCCACCGCCGATCCGAACCTCGCCGATCTCGAGCTGCTTCATGGGATGCCCTCGCCCCTTCGCTCCAGTTGTTCGAGTTGTTCGGGCGTATCCACACCCGGACTGTGGTGATCGGTCAACCAGCAACGGATGCGGTGGCCATTCTCCAAGGCCCGCAGCTGCTCGAGCCCCTCCGCCTGCTCGAGCGGGGTGGGGGACATGGCGGCGAGCTGCGAGAGAAACCTCCGGCGATAGACGTACAGGCCGATGTGCTCGAACACCGGACCCTCGCTCCCGCGACCGCGATGGGGAATGGGGGAGCGAGAGAAGTAGAGCGCGTCGCCGTGCCGGTCCACAACCACTTTGACGACGTGGGGATTGTTCACCTCACGTTCATCCCCCAGGCGGCTCATCAAGGTGCCCATCGACAGCTCGGGCTCCGCCGCGAGGGCACGTACCGCCTCGGCGATGGCGTTCGGCTCGATCAACGGTTGGTCGCCTTGGACGTTGACGACGATGTCGGCATCGAAGTTCGCCGCCGCCTCGGCCACTCGTTCGGTGCCACAGCGGTGGGTCGTGGCGGTCAACATCGCCTCGCCGCCAAAGCCGGTGACCACGTCGAGAATGCGCTGGTCGTCGGTGGCCACGATGGTACGAGCCACGCCGTCGGTTCGGGATGCCCGTCGGTAGACCTGCTCGATCATCGGTCGCCCCCACAGGGGCGCCAGCGCCTTACCCGGGAAACGACTCGAACCGTAGCGGGCGGGGATAACGATGATGAACGTTGGGCTCACGTGCGAGACTCACCGGCGCCGAAATAACTCATGGGCGTAAGGGGTTCAACCCGACGGGGAAGGCGGACCTCCTCGCCTTCCGGTGCGCAGTCACGCTAGAATCCCTGCGCATGGTCTCCATCCCCCGGGTTGCGGTCGTCATCCCGGCGAGGGACGCCGAACCATTCCTCGACCAAGCGGTTGCCTCCGTGCACGCCCAGACCTCCGAGGATTGGGAGCTGGTGATCGTCGACGACGGCTCACGCGACCGCACCGCTGAGCTCGCCGCCCGATGGGCGCGTTCCGATGCTCGTATCTCGGTGATCTCACAAGAACCCCGCGGTCTATCAGCCGCCCGCAACGCGGGGGTGGCGGCGAGCGATGGCGAGCTCCTCCAGTTCCTCGACGCCGATGATGCGTTGCTTCCGGACAAGCTCGCTCAGCAAAGCGACTTTCTTCGCCAGCATCCTGACTGCGCGTTGGTCTACGGAACCGGCGAGTACTTCCACCAGAGTGGACCGGTGGCGCTCCACTTCGATCCGCCACGGGGCAACCTGGTCTCGGAGTTGCTGACGCGAAACTTCATCTTGGTCGATGCAGCGCTGGTGCGTCGGCGGGCCTTCGAGCGGGTGGGCGGCTTTCGCGAGCGCTCGAGCTGTTGGGTGGAGATGTACGGTTGTGAGGATTGGGATCTCTGGCTGCGCATGGCGGCCGCCGGCATGCACCTCGAGGGCCAACCGATCCTGACCGTGCGCAACCGCTGGCACCCCGACCGCATGTCGGCGGACGAGCTCCTGATGAAGCGCTCGGCCCTGTGGGTGGTCGAAGAGGCGACGGCCGCACGATTGCCACTGACCGTGCGCCAGCGCGCTCTGCTGCGCAGCCAGCTGTTCTATCGCCGATGTGATTTCATGCTGGCGCTGTTGGAGCGAGAGGATCCCATGGGTGAACCTACAGCCGGCGAGGCGCTACCGCGTGCGACAACAGGCGGCCCGGAGGCGGCGCTCTGTCGCGGGCTGGCGACGACCGGCAGATTGTCCACCACCCGGCGTTTCAACCGCCGAGCCCTCTTTCACCTGGCGCGGTTTGTGGGGCGCCTGCCTACGTTACGGAGCCGTTGGGCACGACGATCGCGTGCGGCGCGACGTTGACCCCTCGACCGGCGGCTGGCTTGGGATAGGTCCTGGATGCCGTTATAAGGCAACCGCTCCGCCTGACCGCGGCGAGTGAGAGGCTCTCCCCATGGCGCACCCGGTCGACAAATCGCTGCCTTCCCTCGAGGCGCAACGCTACGTGGCCCACGGCCAAAGCGTGATCCACTCTGAGATCGCAGCCCTGAGCCAGCTCGCCGACCGCCTCGACGATACCTTCGCGGAGGTCGTGGGAACGCTGCTGGAATGCCGTGGCAATGTCGTGCTCAGCGGGGTTGGCAAGCCCTACATCATCGCGCAGAAGATTGCGGCATCTCTTTCTTCGACCGGGACCCCGGCGATCACCTTGCATCCGGTCGACGCCCTGCACGGCGACCTCGGCCGCGTTCGCAACGGCGATGTCATGCTGCTCTTCTCGCGCAGCGGCGCTAGCCCGGAAGTCCTCGAGTTGGCGCGGGCAGCTCGTTCATTCGACGTCGTGCGAGTGGCTGTCACGGCGCGGGTGGATACTGCCCTGGCCAAGGAGTGCGAGCTCACCCTCACCATCGGTGAACCCGAGGAAGCCGATCATCTCGGCGTGATCCCCTCGGCCACCACCACCGTCATGTTGGCGCTAGGCGACGCCCTGACTCTCACCCTCGCCGAAATCCGCGGCCTCACTCCGAAATCCTATGCCCGACTCCATCCCGCCGGCACCATTGGTCGGCGCCTGCGTCTGGTGGCAGACCTGATGCGGCCCCTCGACCAGATCGCCGTGGTTGGCCCCGATGCGCCGGTGCTCGAGTGCCTCGGCCGAATCACCGAACAGCGCTGCGGCGCCGCCTTGATCTGCGACCCCGATGGGATGCTGCTCGGCATCTTCACGGACGGGGACCTGCGCCGGTCGCTCGAGCGAGACCCGAGCTGCCTGAGCTCAGCGGTCAGGGATCTGATGAGCACCGGTCCCAAGGTAGTGCAACCCGACAGCGCCGTCACCGATGCCTGCGAGCTGCTCATGCGCCACTCCATCGACGAGGTCCCGGTGGTTGACGCCGACGGTAGGCTGGTGGGGCAGCTCGACATCCAGGATGTCGTGTGAGCGGCGGGCTGAGAGACAGGTTGATGTGACGCGTATGAAAGAGCTCAATTCTATATGACACTCAGGATCCTCGTTACCGGCGGTGCCGGTTTTATCGGATCGCACCTGTGTGATCGCCTCGTTGGTGAGGGACACGAGGTCATCTGCCTCGACAATTTCTTCACCGGCCGAAGACGCAATGTAGAGCATCTCGTCGGTAACCCGCGCTT
>JAUUZB010000488.1 GCA_030590185.1 Deltaproteobacteria bacterium | reverse complement strand
GGCTCGAGAAGGTCTGGGTCGCGCCGGACGGCGCGCTCATCGCCCACGGCAACCTCGACGGCGCCTACCGCTCCGCTCTCGAGATCGCGGGGTTGGTCAAGCAGGGCATGCCGCGCGGATTGCGCCGCTTCCCGTCCCTGCCGGCTGACGGGGAGGGGGAGCTGCTGCTCGAAGGGGTGCAGAGCGCCGCTGCTGGCAGCAACGGGTTGTGGGCTTACGCCACCGAGCTCGCCAGCGCCGAAGCTCACGCCGCGGCCCAGCCCCTGGGTAGCGCCTCGGATCCGGCCACCTACCAGCACCAGGCGCTCCTGCGCCTGTCTTGGACCGGCGAGGTGGAGCAAACCATCGACGTCACCGACCGGGAGGTCGGTCAGCTCCCCGCGGACCTCACCGACGTGGCCCCGGACGGGCGCCTATTGCTGCGCGCCACCGACGAGGGCGTTGGCCTCGGCGCCGACCTGTTCGAGCTGAGCCCTCAGGGCACGTAGAAGGCGTGCTGCGCGAGCCGGTGGATCACCTGCTCCCCCTCGATCACCGGCCCGTGGCCCGGAAAGACCGTCTCCACCGCGAGCTGCCGCAGGCGGTGTTGACTGGCGCGATATTCCTGGCGGTCCGCCAGCAGCGGATTCCACTCCCCGCCGAGGAAGTTGCGCACCGTGTCGCCCGCCACCAGGTACCTCGCCTCGCGGTGGTGCAGGCATATGGCGTCGTCGGCGTGCCCTGGGGTGTGCAGGACGCGCCAGCCCTCCAAACCCGGCAGGGGATCGCCGTCGGCCAGGGGCACCAGGGGCGCTCCGAAGCGATTGCGGGACCAGGGAAAACCGAACTCGAAGCCCCCCGGCACCTCGCCCCGGGGCGGGCGGGGCGCCCCCTGGAGGAAATAGGTCGGGATGGCGCGCAACAGCCGCAGCCGGGTGGGGAAGCGCAACCGTCGCCGGCCGGTGGCGGCTTGATGAGCGACCTCGTGGAGCAAGACCGGCGCCCCGAGCACCCGCGCCAGGCGGTCGATCCCCATACAATGGTCCACGTGCAGGTGGGTCGGCAGCACGCCGCGCACGTCGGCGGCGGTTCGGCCGAGCCAGGCGAGCGCGGCCTGCACCGCGGCGACGTCCTTGATCGAGCCCACGTCGACCACCACCACGCCCCCCTCCCCGACCAACAGGTAGGTCACTGAATATCGCCCCGGCACCACCACCACCGCGGCCCCTGCCTGGGATCGGGTGAGCGGCCTCGCCGGTCCTGGCGGCGCGAGCAGTCGCGCGAGCAGGGGATTCTCAGAGCAAGGGGGGACTCCGGGCGGGAGGATCGGCTTCGGCATTGCGCACCGCCAATGAATGGGTGAGCTCGGGAACCGTCCCACACAGTGGCCGGTCGACAAGCATCGGCGCTTGCCGTAATACAGCTGGGGACGCGATACCAGGTCGGCGCCATGCGGGGCAGGCGGCGCGGCCGGGAGGAGAGTGCGCGATGACCGGACACCTTCCCCTCACCCTGACGGCGGCTCTGGCGATGGCAACCCTCGCGGGCGGCTGCTCCAGCCGAAAACTGTGGGTCTCCAAGGCGGCCCAGGGGGATGGCGTGCAGATCCAGCTGTCGAGCTACGAGTACGACGCGGACGACATCAATTTTCTGCTGCGCATCAAGAATGCCACCAACGACACCCTGGTGGTCGACCTCGACAGGATCCGGATCGTGCTTCCGGACGGGACCGAGATCGCACGCACCGGCGGCAAGCGCTACTTCACCCTGTGGGGCAACCTGAGCCGGTACCTGCGCATCGAGTTTGAATCCGACGACTACGATCTCCGCGAGGCGCCCGGCGTGTGGATGCGGGTCGACGGCGCTTTCATCGGCAACACCCGGCTCAACATCTCGGCCATGCAGATCGCCCAACCCGAACACCAGGCAGGCAACCCCGCCAATGTCGCGGTGCCGAATCTCGCCCTCACGGAGTTCGCCAAGGGACGCGAGCGCGCCGGAGCGTCGTTGCCCGTGGCTACCGGGAGCACCAGCGCGCCAACCGCCGGATGGGCGCCCGCACCTGCGGCGCCGGCCTCCGCCTCACCGCCGCCCCGCTCCCAGAGCATGCACCCGGAGTCGGCGAATCGTCAGAGGATCCGGAAGCTCCATACCAAGGTAGCGGCCGTGCCCCTCAAGGCGGCGAACGTGGCGTCGGCGGTCACCTTCATCATCGACGACCTGCTTCTCGCGGAGCTGCAGGCGGTTGGCTTCGAGGCCATCGGGCAGGAGGACATTGATGCCCTGCTCGGCTTCAATCAAATGCAGGACCAACTCGCCTGCGACGATGCCTCCTGTATCGCCGAGATCGGCAATGCCCTCGGGGTCGATTACATCACCGCCGGCAACATCGCCGACATCGAGGGCACGACCGTGGTCACCCTCAAGCTGATCAACGTGCGCGAGGCCACGGTGATGGCGCGGGTCAGCAAGATGGCGGATGGTGGGCCGAGGATGCTGCCCCAGGTGATCAGCGACGCGGTGTTGGAGATGGTGCAGCGCTCGGGGTTGTGAGGGGGCTGGTGCAGTCGGGTATCGTTGGGTTGGTTCCGTTGGCCCTGCCGCCCGGCCGCCCGGCAGGCAATTGCCATCGGGGCATGGACGTAGTACCTCGCAACTATCGATGACCGCTCTAGGAATCGACTTCGGGACCTCCACCAGCGTCGTGTCCGTGTGTCACGTCGGCGGCGACGTCGAGGCCATGCCGAACACCGACGGGGATGAGGTCATCCCTTCGGTGGTAGCTTTTACCCCCGCCGGCAAGGTGGTGGTTGGCAAGAAAGCCCGCGCCCGCCGCCTGCTCGATCCCCCCAACGCCCTCTACTCGGTCAAACGCATCCTTGGCAAAAGCTGGCACGCTCAGGATTTCCGGCGGTTTAAGGAACAGTATCCGTTCAATTTCGAGCCGGGCCCCGACGGCCTGCCGCGCTTCGTTACCCGCCTCGGCAAGCTGACCGCTGTCGAGGTGGTCAGCTACATCATGGCGCACCTGCGCGAGTACCCAGGGGTCGGTCGCAAGGAGTTCAAGAACACGGTCATCTCGGTGCCCGCCTCCTCCAACGCCGAACAGCGCAAGGCTACCCTCGAGGCCGCGGAGCGGGCCGGCTACGTCAACGCCATCGCCATTGAAGAGCCGCATGCCGCTGCCCTGCCGTACATCGGCGATGGCCCGTCCAACCAAACCGTGGCGGTCTATGACCTCGGCGGAGGTACCTTCGACGTCGCGATCCTCTTGTGGGACGGCCGGGTGCTCAGAACCGTGGCCGCTGGCGGCGACCCCTATCTTGGTGGCGATGACATCGACCAGCGTTGCACCCGACGGGTGGCCGACCGGGTCCTAGAGCAATACCACTGGGACGTTCGCACCAACGCCAAGAGTCTGCAGACCCTCAACCTCCTTTGCGAGCAGGCCAAGATCCGACTGTCCATCGCCGAGGACACCGCCATCGGCCTCGGCTCGGTGGATGAGGTTCTCGCCGGCAAGGTGATCTCCCTCACCCGCACCGAAGTGGAGGAGCTGTGCGCCGACCTGCTCCAGCGCACCTTCGTGCTCTGCGATCAGGTGATCAGCAATGCCGGGATCAAGGCTGGAGACGTCGACGTTGTGATCATGGCCGGCGGCGGCGCTTACATGCCCGCGGTGCGCAGCGGCGTCGAGACCTATTTCGGGACAAAGCCCCGCGCGGATCTTCACCCGGATCGAGTCGTCGCCCTTGGGGCCGCGCTCCACGGCGAACGCGAAGCCGCCCGCTGAGCCGGCGCGAAGCCGTTCATCCCAATACCCGTTCATCCCAATACCCGTTCATTCCAATACCCGTTCATCCTGAGCGAGCGCAGCGAGTCGAAGGAAGCGAGTCGAAGGAAGCGAGTCGAAGGAGCCAAAGGACATCACGACCGGCGACGGCGCAGACCGAGCAACAGAGCCAATAGCGCCAAACCGCCAGCTCCTGACGCACCCCGGCCAGCGGCACAGCTGCAGCCGCCGCCCGGGCTGCCCGTACCAGTCGAGTCGTCGCAGGCATCGCCGATGCCATCCTCATCTTCGTCCGCCTGATCTGGATTCTCGTCCTGCGGACAATTGTCCTCATCGTCGTCGTAGCCGTCCCCATCGCTGTCGCTGGGCGTGGGCCCGGTGCCGTCGGATTCGCAATCGCTCGGCTCGCCGCTGCACTGCCAGTCACTCTCTATCTCGCAGGTCGCGGAGCAGCCGTCGGTGCCCCAACGGTTGGCATCATCGCAGCTCTCTGGCGGCTCGATGATCCCGTTGCCACAGCTGCGGCAAACACTCGGTGTGCCGGAACAGATCCAGTCGGCCTCGATCCGACAGATGATCGAGCAACCGTCAAAACCTACGAAGTTGCCGTCGTCGCAGGTCTCGTTGCCCTCGAGGCTGCCGTTGCCACAGGCGTTGCAGACGCTCGGCTCATCCTCACAGGACCAACCCGGCTCCGGCTGACAGCTCTCCGAGCAACCATCGCCGGGCAGGACGCCACCATCGTCGCAGTCCTCGAGTGGTTCCACGATCCCGTTGCCGCAACTGCCGCAGAGACTCGGTGAGCCGGCACAGGTCCAGCCCACCTCGACCGTGCAGTCGCTCCCGCAGCCGTCACCAGCGTCGAGCCCTCCGTCGTCGCAACCCTCCACACCGGCG
>JAUUZB010000814.1 GCA_030590185.1 Deltaproteobacteria bacterium | reverse complement strand
TCCGCTTCGCCGGCCGGGGTGAGGTCGCAGGGACGTGGCGTGGCGCCGGCGAGGAGCGGCAGCGTGCGTTCGAAGCTGGCGCCGGAGCCGTCGCGGTCCAATTGGTCGAGCCAACGAAACAGCTCGCGCAGGGCCGCCGCGCCGCGGATGCGACCGCGATCGTCCGAGAGTTGGTGCAGCACCTCCACCGGCGCGCCGAGCTCGGCTAGCCGCACTTCGGCGGCAGCGTCGAGCCTACCGAGATCGAAGTAGCCGCTGCTGAACGCCTCGACGAACCCGGCACGCTCGCGACGGAAACTCGTACGCCGGGCGGCCATCAGGAGATCGTGCACGGCCCCGGCCGCGGTCGGTCCGGGCAACCCGGCAACGGCGCTCGTTCGCCCGCCGTGCACGAAGGAGCGGGCCGAGCCGTCGAAGTCGAGCCGATCGATGAGAGCGAACAGACGCCGGGCCTCGCCGTCTCCAGCAATCCGACGGTCGCGGCCCGCCACCGCTTCGAGCGCCGAGGGCTCGATCCCCAGCTCTCCGAGTCGTTCCCATTGGGCCTGTGAGAGGAGCTCGAGGTCGATACCCGCGTGCCCCCGGCCCCCGGGGTGGGCGCGAAACGCCTCGACAAACGCTAACCTGGTCACCGTATTCGACATGACGATCTCCCGTGCTCAGCCCGTGGTCCGCACGGGGGTGCAGCGGGCGTGCCAGCCGCCAAGTAGCTAGAATCAGGTTTGATCGTGCCGCACCTGTGCCATTGTGGAACGTTGCCGTGTCGCAGCCTGGCACGATCCTGCGACCGGCCCGACCCGACCGCGCCCCGTTGCTCGGCGGCTCCGCTGTGGCTGGTGTTGTTTTCTCGCCCATGATCTGATGGTTTGAGGGACGCGCCCGTTCCGGCGCGGAGGACAAATGGCGTGGGCTCCTTTGCCAAACTGTTAGTGGTCGACGACGACCCCGCGATCCGCGCCATCCTCAAGAAGCGCCTCGAGATCGACGGCTACTCGATCATCGAGGCCGGGGATGCGGTGGAGGCCCAGGCGGCGATCGAGCGCAACGAGATCGGCCTAGTGATCCTCGACGTGATGATGCCGGGGATGGACGGTTTCGAGCTCTTGCGCGAGCTGCGCCAACGGTTCACCGCCAGCGCCCTGCCGATCATCATCCTCACCGCCCTCGAGTCAAAAAAGGACGTCATCGAAGCGATGCGTCGGGGCGCCAACGACTTCCTCAACAAACCGATCGACGCCAAGCTGCTGCTTCATCGCGTGCGTATCCACTGGGCCTCTAAGGAGGCGACCTCCCGCAATTACGCCGGCTACTACATCATCGAGCCGCTCGGCGGCGGCGGCATGGCGTCGGTCTTTCGGTCGGTGGAGATCGAGACCGGCAAAGAGGTGGCGCTCAAGATCCTGCCGCCGCGTCTGGCGGTGGAGGAAACCAACATCCTGCGCTTCCTACGCGAGGCGCGGTTGGCGCGGGCGGTGCGGCACCCCAATCTGGTGGAGGTCTACGGGCACGGCAAACATGGCGGGGAGTACTTCATCATCATGGAGCTGGTGAAGGGGCGTGGGCTGAATACTCTGCTGCGCGAGGGGCCCTTGTCGGTGAGACGCTCGCTCGAGATCGCCCGGGGGCTTGGGGCTGGCCTCGCGGTGCTCGCCGAGGCGCACATCCTGCATCGCGACATCAAGCCGAGTAACATCATTATCGAGGTGGATGGGACGCCGCGGTTGATCGACTTTGGTATTGCCCGTGAGGATAGTACCGGCGGGCGGATGACGACGGCTGGACAGTGGATCGCGACGCCGATCTATGCGGCGCCGGAGCAGCTTCGAGGCGAAGGCGATTTCCACGCGGACATGTATGGCCTCGGCAGCGTGCTGTACATGATGCTCACCGGCCTGCCTCCGTTTCCGGCGGATACGCCGATCCGGGAGTTGCTCGAGCTCAAGGAGTCGAAGGCGCCCCGGGCGGATCAGGCATGTTCGGACGTCCCGGCAGAGGTCGGGCGAGTCGTGGCGCGGATGCTCGCACCGCGGGTTTCGCGACGGTATGTGGTTTGGGAGGAATGCTTGGCGGCGCTCGAGCGGGTGGAGCTGGCTGAGTAGCAGACTGGAGCGTCGTGGACGACGAGAGATCCCCGAAAACCCAACCCCAACCCCAGCCCGGCCCGCCGAGCGATGAGGAGGTGCGCCTCTTCGCTGCCTCCCAGGCCAACCACGAGCTGCTCGGGCTGTTGGGCAAGGGAGGGATGGGCACCGTCTTCCTGACCTGTGAGAAGAAGCTCGACCGCCGGGTGGCCTTCAAGCAGTTGTTTGACACGCGCGAGAAGCACCACGAGGAGCTCTTCTTGCGCGAGGCCAAGATCACGGCGCGCCTGGAGCACCCTGGAATCGTGCCGGTCTACGCGCTGTTCGAGGGGCTCGAGGGCAAGCCGGCCTACACCATGAAAGTGGTGGAGGGGGACACCCTGGTCGCCCTGATCATGGAGGCCCGCGCCGAGGCGGCGGCCGGAGGGCGCTTGACCGGGCGGCATACCCTCGCCCGTCGGCTCGAGATCTTCGTTCGGGCCTGCGGGGCGGTGGCCTATGCCCACAGCCGGGGCATCCAGCACCGCGACCTCAAGCCGGCCAACATCATGCTCGGGCCCCACGATGAGGTCTACGTGGTCGACTGGGGCCTGGCCGGGCCCCTGCGCAATCACGCCGGCGATGCCAAGCCGCCGATTACCGCCGACGAGCTGCACGCCCTCGAGGTCAGCAAGAGCGCCGAGGAGCTCGGCACCCTCGGCTACGCCGCACCGGAACGCCTCGAGCGCCGGCTCGACGCCATCGACCAACGCAGCGACCTCTACTCCCTCGGGGTCACCCTCTTTGAGCTCTGCTATTTGAAGCCAGCTTTCCCCCAAACCGAGCCACTCGTGCTCGCCACCGCCATGGCAACCGGCCGGGTCGACGCGACCAACACGGTCGCTGGAAACCGAATTCGCCACGGCTTGGTCGCCATCATCAACAAGGCGATCGCCTTCCGGCCCGAGGATCGCTACGCCGCGGTCGGCGAGCTCGCCGACGACGTACGCCGGGTCATCCACGACGAGCCGGTGCGCGCCGCCCGAGAGTCGATCTTCCGCCGGGCGGCGCGGTTGGTGGCGCGCTACCGGGAGGTCGCCCTCATCGTCTCGCTGGTCGGCGCCCTGTTCACCGTCGGCCTCACCGGCTGGTGGGTCTGGACCCAACAGCAAGCGACCCTACGCACCCGCGAGATCACCCTCGAGACCGCCGATCGTCTGATGGCGGTGGCCGACCAACGCCGTGAGATCGATCGCCTCGTATATCGCTTCGAGGGCCTCCTCGGCCGGCTGGCCGCCGCCGCCCAGATCGCGCTCACCCAAACCAAGCCGACCCCGAAGCCCTACTTCCTGCACCGCGCCTTTGAGCCGCCCGATCTGATCCACTCCGAGTTCTACCGCGACGAGGTCAGCACCGCCTGGC
>JAUUZB010000256.1 GCA_030590185.1 Deltaproteobacteria bacterium | reverse complement strand
GCGGCGCCGCGGGTCCCCCAGGACTCGACCGCCATACCGTCCAACAAGGGTTCGATCGCATCCGGCGCACCGGTCAAGCCGAGCAGCGGGAAAACCTGGCGGACCATCTCGCGCCGCCCGATCCAGGGCGCCAACTCCTCCCTAGATAGCTGCGCCCCGGCGCGGCCCAAAGCGTCGAGTAGATAGGCTGACTCGTGCAGATTGTCGGCGCTTCCCTGCAGGCGACGGCGCAGCTCGGTGATCACCCCCGGTCCGCCGATGTTGCCGAGCGCCTCCGCCACCGCGGTGCGGGCATTCGGATCCGGATCGTCGAGGGCCTCGAGCAGGCGCCCCCGGGCCGCTGGAGTACCGAGCTGACCGAGGATCTCAGCGACGATCTTGCGTTGGTTGACGTTGGTGGTGTGCAGCGCGGCGATCAAGGGCTCCACAGCCCGGCCGACCTGAAGCAAGGCCTCGCTGCAGGCGGCGCGCAACCCGGCGTTGGTGTCGTGGGCGAGACCAGCGATCAGATCGATCAGCAGGGTGGGGCGACCGGTGAAGGCAGGTAGGCGTGAGAGCGCGGCCTTGCGGACGCGCCAGTTGGGATCACCGAGAAATTCCAGAAAGAGGTTCACCGCCGCGGGCTGGTTCGGATCGAGCTCGAGGGCGGCCTGGTATCTGGCCTCTACGGATTCGGAACCGCTCATCCTGGCCTCACCGTGGAGCGGAGCGCGCGGAGGCCGTCGATCAGGTTGACGTAGGCCTCCTCGATCGGGTCCGGGCTCGGGTAGTCTTCGTGACAAACGAGCTCAGCGAGGACCCGTCGGCCCTCGCTGAGGGTGGCGCGCAGAATGTTGGGTTGGCTCGAGCTGACCGCCTCGGCGACCTCGCGTTCGTGGTAGAGAGCGATGTCGGCGACGATCGCCTGGGCGAGGGTCCTGACCCGACGGGGGCCGTAGAGCTCGGGGCGCTCGTGGGCCGCGGCGATACGACCGATCGTCTCCCGCATGGTGGGTGAGACCGCCCGCGGCTCGAGCCCCAACAGGCGGCTGAGTTTGGCGGGCAATAGATCGGGAATGTGGTGTTGCTCCACGTAGTCGTCGGCGCCGTACAGTGAGGTGGGCTTGCGCTTGTAGGCGGTCTTGCTGAAGATCGAGGCCAGCAACACGACCTTGATGTCGCGCCCGGACGCGTCGGCTCGCAGGCGTTCGATCACCTCGAAGGCGTTGACCCTTGGTAGGCCCACATCCAACACCGCGGCGGCCGGCCTCTCGGGTTCGCTCAGGAAGAGTGCCTCCGCGCCGTCGGCGGCCCGCAGGGGGGAGAAGCCGTCGGCCAGCAGCACCGCACCGAGCCGTTGACTCAGCTCCTCGGACTCGTGGGCGATTACGATCGTTGGTCCCGGGGCCGGCCGGAAGACCATGGCGTCGCAGGCGGCGCACCGGCGCCACAGCTCACTCGCCGGCTCCACCGCAACCGCGGCGCGACAGATCGGACAGCGCAGGTCACTCATGGACCGGCGCCTGGCCCAAGGATCTGGTCCGGGCTCTCGAGGAGGACCTCCTCCTCGGAGGCGATGACGTTCTTGACGTTGAGCAGGATCAACTGCCGGTGCCCGAACTCGCACACTCCCATGAAGAACGGCGCCTGCTCCCCCTCCAGCATGCCCGGGGCGGGTTGGATGGAATGCCGCGGCACCCGTACCACGTCGGTGACCTGATCGACGACCAGACCGACGGTCCGGCCCTCCACCGTCAGGATTACGATTTTGCGGTGGGGGAGATCGGCCGGCGGCAAACCGAAGCGCCGCCGCATGTCGATGATCGGAATCACGGTTCCGCGCAGGCTCACCACGCCATCCACAAACTTCGGGCCGCGCCGGACCGGGGTGACCGGCAACGGTCGGATGATCTCTCGGACCCGCAGAATATCGACTACGTACTCCTCGTCGCCAATCAGGAAGGCGGTGAGCTGGGCGATGTCGCCTTGCCGGGTTGAGCTCACGACGAGCTCTCCATGGTTTTGATGACGGCGCCAACCCCGAGCACGATGATCATCTGATCGTCGACCCGGCCAACTCCTTCGATTTGATCGGCGGTCCCTTCCTCAGCCCTGAAGGGGGGCACCTCGATCTGCTCGGCCTCAATCCGCACGACGCCAACCACGCGGTCGACCACCAGCCCGACCCAATCACCATCGGCCCGGACGACGAGTATACGAGCCTGTTTGGTCAGCTCCCGGGCGTCGAGGTTGAGCACCAAGCGTAGGTCGAGCAACGGTACGATGGTGCCTCGCAGGGAGAAGATCCCCAAGACCGCCTCGGCGACCCGCGGCACGCTGGTGATTTCCGGTAGCTTGATGACCTCCTGCAGATCATCGATGTTGACTCCGTACTGCTCGTCCGCCACCCAGAAGGCCATCAATTCGCGGATTTCGGGTCCTGCCGAGATCGGGGCGGCGAAGGCCAGACCGCTGCCGCCCGCACGGATCGCCGCATGTTCTTCCGGTGTAGCGAAAAACTCGGCCAGGGCATCGCTACTAGGGAGCGGCCCCGTCTTGGGTCGTGTCTCGTTCAGCTCATTTCTCCTCGTAGCCGTTCGGATCTCTTCCTTCTCAGCCGGTCAGACGATCCTTGATTGCGCCGGCGGCGATCTCGTTGACCAGGTTGACCGTATCGATCACCAAGATCGTGCGTTGGTTCCCGAGCTCGGTGGCGCCGGCAATGCCGGGAACCCGCCGCAGGTGCTTGCCCAGGGACTTGATCACGATGTCCTGGTGGCCAATGAGCTCGTCGACCATCAGGGCCATGCGGTTTTCTCCCACCCCGACCAGCACGGCGTAGGTGATATCGGGCCGCTCGCCATCGAGCAGCAAGAAACGCCGCATATCGAGGACCGGGATGATCTCGCCCCGCACGGAGAGGACCTCCTGGCGTTCTATGGTTCGCAGCTCGCTGACGTGGACCCGGCGGCTCTCCACAACGTTGTTGAGGGGGATGGCATAGGTCTCTTCGTTGACCAGCACCACCAGCGCCGGGATGATCGCCAGGGTGATCGGTAGGGTGATGGTGAAGGTGGTGCCCCGCCCATCCCGGGTATCGACCTCGATGACCCCAGAGAGCTTGGTGATGTTGGTCTTGACCACGTCGAGGCCGACCCCTCGGCCACTGTATTCCGAGACATCCTCGCGGGTGGAGAAGCCTGGCATGAAGATCAGGTTGAACACCTCTCGGTCGTTGAGCTCGATGGCGCGGTCTTCAGCGATTAGCTCCCGCTCGATGCCGATCTCGCGGATACGATTGACATCGATGCCGTCGCCGTCGTCGCTGATCCTGACGACCACGTGATTGCCCAGCGCCTCGGCGGACAGCCGCACAACCCCCTCCGGCGGCTTCCCCACCGCTTGCCGAGCGGACGGTGACTCGATCCCGTGATCGATGCAGTTCCGGATGATGTGCATCAAGGGGTCGGCGAGCTCCTCGACGATCAGCTTATCGAGCTCCGTGTGCTTGCCGCTGAGCTCGACTCGCACCTCGCGGTCGAGATCTCGAGCCACGCGCCGGCCGACCCGCACCATGCGCTCGAAGAGGTTGGCGAGCGGCACCATGCGCACTTCCATGATCCCGGCCTGTAGCTCGCCGAGCCGGCGTTCGAAGTTGCGGTTGATGGTGTGCAGATCGGCGGAGACGTCGTCGAAACCGAAGCGGCGACGAATGATGGAGGTGGTTGAGGCCAGTGCCATTCGGATCAGCCCCAACTCGCCCACCAGGTTCATCAGGCGATCGAGCCGGCGGATGTCAACCCGCACCGTCTGCGCGACGCTGCGCACGCTCGGTGCCTCCTCGATGGGGACGCCTGACTCCGGCTCCTCCTCGGGCAGTGCTGACCTCGGTGCTGCCTCTGGTTTGGGCGCCACTGCCCGGCGCTGCAGGGCAATGACCTCGACTCGGTCGTCGGCGATCTTTTTGGCGATCTCCTCGCGGCTGCGCTCCGAGCCGATGACGATGTCGAAGGAGATCATCTCCGGGTTGGCGGCCTCGGAGCTGGGGAGCTTGGTGACCACCTCCCCGAGATCCTTGACCGCATCGTCGAGCTCGGCGAGGCCAACGTCGAAGCTGGAGAGCTCGAAGGAGGTGCGCAACATGTAGAGGCCACGGCCCTTGCGCAGGTTTTCGCGCAGCCGGTGTTCTTCATATTCGGTGAGCACCGCTAGGACGTCATCGTCCAGTCCGCAGGACTGCAGCGGGTCGGCCGGCGCCTCCTCTGGCTTGCCCTCAGCCAACGCCTCCAGGCGCCGCAGGATGGTCTCCAGCCCGGCCCCATCCGTCTCCTCTCCCCTGAAGGCTGCCTGGATCAAGAGGTTGAAGCTCTCCACGCAGGCGAAGAGCACGTCGAGGGCGGCCGAGTCGATGCTGACCCGGCCGAGTCGCATGCCGTCGAGGACACTCTCGAGGGAGTGGGACAGGGAGCTGATCTGTTCGAGACCAAACATCCCGGAGATCCCCTTGAGGGAGTGGGCGGCGCGGAACAGCTCGTTGATGACCGCTGGGTCGACGTCACCGCCGCGGGCCTCTGACTCGGCGGTGATCAAGCCGGCGTTGAGCGCGTCGACGATCTCCTGCGCCTCCGCGATGAACTCTTGGCTCACCTTGTCGGTCACAGCAGGTCCTCGACGGCGGCGCGCAGCTCGTCCTTTTCGAAGGGCTTGCACAACACCGCGTTGGCGCCCAGGGCGAGCCCTCGCTCACGCTGGGCAACGCTCTCTTCGCTGGTGACGATCAGGACTGGGGTCTTCTCGTGGACCGGGTTCTTGCGGATGAAGGAGAGGAGCTCGAGGCCGTTGATGTCCGGCATGTTGATGTCGGTGATGATGAGGTCGAACTCCGTGCCCGGCAGCTTGCGCAGCGCCTCGAACCCGCCGCCGACCTCCACCACCTCGTTATCGCCGAGCTCCTCAATGATGGAAGCGATGAGGCCTCTCATCGCTGGCGAATCCTCGACTACTAATATCTTCGCCATGTCGGGCTCCTCGGAGAATCCGCTACCTGCTAGGATTCTTTCTTTCGCTTCATCTCTTCGATGCGACGCTCGAGCAGGGTGCGCTCCATGGTGACGCCGGCCTGCTGCATGAAAATCTCGAGGGTGTGGGTGGGCCCGAGGGGATCACCGGAGGGATTGTCTCCGTAGAGGATGACCGCCGCGCGGGTGCCGGAGATCAGGGGTACGGCCAAGCTTTCGTCGTCGGCGCCGGGACCGGCGGTGCCGTCCTTGCCGGCGAGGCCGTCGAGCAAACGACGATTCCCGGGCGCCTCGGTCAAGGGCGCGCGGATCATGGCGCGGTAGCGGCTCACCTGTGAAAAGACCGAGTCGATATCGACCGGGATCTTGATTCGACGCACCCGGCGCACGAAATCCTCTGAGGGCTCGTTCTGGGAGAAGCCACCGAGGCCGACGTAGGCGGTGCGCGTCGCCAGGAACAAGGTGGCGCGCTCGACCACGTCGGCGGCGAAGCGCAAGACCAACAGAGTGATCGTCTCGCGATTGGCTGGATCCGCCAGCTCGTTGAGCATCGAGCGCAGATCGCTGAGCGGTCCGTCCAGCGGCTGGACCGGGGGCAGGTCGGCGCCGAGATCGGCCTCCTCCCCCATCTCGTCGGCCAGCTCAGCGCCGAGGTCGAAGGTGTCGCCGCCGTCGTTTGTCAGCGGCGAGGCCGCCGCTGGAGCAGCGGGCGGTGGGCCCTCCACTGCGACCGCCGGCTCGGGCGGTGGCGGGGCTGGCTCGGGCGGTGGCGGGGTCGGCTCGGGCGGTGGTGGGGCCGGCTCGGGCGGTGGTGGGGCCGGCTCGGGCGGCGGCGGGGCCGGGTCGGGCGGTGGTGGCTCTGCCGCGGTCGGGGGCTCCGGCTCGGGTGACGGAGGATCGGCCTCAGCGTCGGACGCGCCCGCGGGTCCGAAGAAGGGCGAAAGCGAATTGCCGAGGTTGTCGAGGAATTCGCGGGACTCATCGGTGAGGCGAGAGTCGCTGCCCTCGACGAACATGCGGTTCTTGCGTGGTTTGATCAGGAGAGTCTCGACGCCCAAGTCTCGCGCCTGCTCCTCGGCCTCGCGGTTTTGATAGTCGGTGAACATGACCACCGGCATCTCCGGAGCGAGCTCCCGGGCGCGTTCGAGGATCTGGAGGCCGCCGAGGATTCCGGAACCGTCGGAGCGGGGAATGATCAGATCTAGGGCGACCACGCCGTTACCGCCCAGGTCGTCGAGAAGCTCGAGCGCCTCATCCACGCTGGTGGCGGTCGAGACGCTGGAGAAGAAGCCACCGACCACGCCGCTGATCAGGCCAAGCACCTGCCGGTCATCGTCGACGATCATGAGGCGGCGCGGTGTCGGCGCCTCCTCAGGATCGGGCTCCGTCTCGGCAGGGGCTACGGTGGCCTCCTTCGGGGAAGGG
>JAUUZB010000622.1 GCA_030590185.1 Deltaproteobacteria bacterium | reverse complement strand
CCACCATCCTTGCCACCATCTCCTCCCGCTCGCGGAAGGGATCCGGTGCCAGGTCGGGGAGCTTGGTGCGACCGGTGCCGCGGTCCCAAAGGGAACAGCCGCCGCCCCAGGTGAAACGCTGGCGTTGGCCTTCGACCTGGGTGCGGATGCGGTCGATGCGGCAGCGGTTGCCGGCGCCGCCGCAGCCCTTGGTCGACTTGCAAACAAAGGTGTCCTTGGCCTCGAGCTTGGCGTTGAGGAAGATGCGGGGGTCGAGCACCGGGCGGCTGGTGAGGTCGGCACCCTTGAGGGTCAGCAGGGAGATGCCGAGGGCGCCGATGGTGCCCGGGTTGGGCGGGATGATCACTTCGCTGCCGGTCTGGCGGGCGACGGCGCAGGCGAGGGCGTCGGCGGAGAAGGGCATGCCCTGGCAGAAGATCACCTGACCCACCGAGCGGCTGCCCTTTACGCGGTTCAGGTAGTTCTGGATGATCGAGTCGTAGATCCCGGCGATGATGGTGGGGCTCTCGACCCCGGCGGCGACCGCCTCGTCGATGATCTCGGCCATGAAGACCGAGCAGTGTTGACCGAGGGAGACGCCGCAGTCGGCCCCTAGGGCCTCCTCGCCGAGCTCGACGACGCTGTCGACCCCGGAGAACTTGCTGCCCTGCTCCTCGATGAAGGAGCCGGTGCCGGCGCTGCACGCCTCGTTCATGGCCGCGTCGACCACCCGTCCCTCGGCGAGGCGGATGTACTTGGCGTCCTGACCGCCGATCTCGAAGATGGTGTCGACCCGTGGGTCAAAATGCAACGCCCCCTCGGCGTGGGCGGCGATCTCGTTGAGCACGTAGACCCCGTCGGAGCCGTAGGTGGTGGCGAGCAGGGAGCCGACGATCTCGCGGCCGCTGCCGGTGGCGCCGAAGGCGACCAGCTCGCATTGGGCCACGTCACCGTCGACGTATTGTTGGATCAGCCGCTGGGCCGCGTCGACCGGGTTGCCGCCGGTGTGGGTGTAGGCCTCCCAGACCGTCTCGCGGGTGTCGCTGTCGATGGCTACTGCTTTGGAGCCGGTGGAGCCGATGTCCAGGCCGAGTATTAGGCGTCGATCCGAGCGGGGCTCGCTGAAGGGCGCGCGGGTGAGGCGCTTGACCTGATCCCGAAAGGCGCCGAGGCCCGGCAGGCGCTCGAGCTTGGCCGCCTCGGGCTCACGCCACAGGTCGGCGAGGGTCGGTATGGTCGCGGCGCTCTCGGCCGCTTGTATCGCGCAACCGATGGCCTCCACGAACAGGAAGTCATCCCCCTTGCGGGGCAGGAGCTCCATCTCGTGACGGGCGGCGAAGCGCTCGAAGTGCGCCTGGATGCGTGGCGCGCGGGTGACGCCGCCGACCAGAGCGATGGCGGGCGGGCTGATGCGCGGTTTCAACAGCACCTGGACGTTCTCGCACACCGCATCGAAGAGGCCGGCGAGGATGCGACCGCGTTCCTCGCCCTTGTTGGCCAGGTGGGTCATGTCGGTTTTGAGGATGACGGGGCAGCGACCGGAGAGCGGCGCGGGATCCTCGACCCCGGCGCTCAGGGTGCTCGCCTCCTCGATGTCGAGACCGAAGCGCTCCACCAACTGGCGCAGGAAATTGCCCGTGCCCTGGGAACAGCGGGAGTTCTCGCGAAAGACCTCCACCGCGCTCGGCCGCAGCTCGAGCACCGAGAACCCGTGGCTGCCGATGGAGACCACCGTGGCCGGCTGCTCGCCCCACAGGAAACGAAAGCCGGCCGCCTGGGCCTGCTTGGTCGGGATCCGGTCTAGGTTTAGCTTGCGGCTGGTTCGTCCGCTCACCGCTGCGCTATCGACCGTCGGCCAGTCCCAATCGTTGAGGACATCGAGGAGGACCTGATCGGGCTGCTTGTGATGCTCGAGGATCGCCCGGCGGGTCAGCCGCAGCTCCCCGTCATCGCGCCGCAACTCGACGAGCTTGATAGTCTCGGCCCCAAGGTCGATGCCCACGAATCGTTCTGACATGTTTTCCTCAATGCCCCCACAGCTCGGGGCTCCCCGGACCGCGGACTTTACACCCTTGGGGGTCCGTGCGGGAACCCCTGATCTGGGCCGATCGCACGATTTTCGTGTGGTCAGGTGTGGGATGAACCTGTCAGTCAAACCCTGACAGCAAAATCAGGGAAAAGACTGACTTTTCAGGCGCGTCTCGGTCGATACACTCGGAGTTCGAGGGAGAGGCCGTGACCACGATTCTTCTGGTTGATGACGAGCCAGCGGTGCTCGATATCCTTTTCGAGGAGCTCGAGGAGGAGTTCGAGGTTCTGCTGGCCAACAACGCCGAGGAGGCGAGCTTCTACCTCCACGGTCGCCCCGACATCGCCGCGGCGGTGGTCGACCTCAAGCTAGGTAGCGGTCGGGATGGTCTCGAGCTGTTGCGCGAGGTCAACGAGCAGCTCCCAAACGCATGGCGAGTGATGATCACCGGCCTGGTGGATGACGCCCTCGCCGAGGACGTGGTCCGCGCCGGCATCGCCCACGTCTGCCTGCACAAGCCCTGGAGCTTCGGCGCCGTGGCTCGGACGGTGAACGAGCTGCTCGCCGAGGAGGTCCCGACGCTCGAGTACGCCTCTCGTTGATTTCCGTCGGCGCCCCGAGAGCGTCCGCCTCCTGCCCCTCCCGACGATAGTCCCAGCGTGTCCGCTTTTTTGTGTAGCGTCCCCGACGAGGGTCGGGCTCTCTTTTTCCGTCTCGTCGCGCTGACCGCGGTTTGTCAGCTCGGCCTCGTGGCGGTGCTGCACCTGGTGGAGCCGGCGGCGTACTACAATGAGGATCTCCTCCGACGCCGCGCCCGTCAGCAGAGCTACGGCCTGTTGGTGGCGCCCAATCCCGAGCCGAAGCTGCCGATCCCATGGGCGCACGTCTGGGAGCTGCCCCTCGGACTGACCGTCAAGTCGACGGCGCCGCTGACGCAAGGGGATCTCGACCAGCTGGTTGAAACCCGGGAGCGGGCCGACGCGTTGTTTGCCGGCTTCTACGGGTTCGAGCGTCGCACCCTGCCGGACCTGGAGATCCGTTTCGTGCCCCTGTGGCTGCTCAACGACGCGGACCACTTTAATGTCGTGCAGGATGGTGGCGTCTACTACGGGCGTTTTTTCCCCGCTGCTCGCATCACCGATCTCACCCCCATCGCCCTCGCCGACGAGCGCCATGTGGTGCACGAGTTGGCGCATTTCTTCACCCATGAATACGACCTCGACGTGACCCACGCCGAGGAGGAGATCCACGCCCGGCGGTTCGAGACCTATTACACCGAGTTTCTAGCGGGGCGGGATTTGCCGCACGTGCTCGACGTGATGCCGTCGTTGGTACGGTTGCGGGACCGGGAGCCGGACCGGACGCGGGACCGGACGCGGGACCGGACGCGGGACCGGACGCGGGAACGGGCGCGGGAACGGGCGCGGGCGTCGCGCCAACGTGGTTGGCACCACGAGGCGGCGTTGTCGGAGCAGCTGCGGATCAAGTCCGGTGTGCTGCTCACCGTGGATCGCTGGGCGTGGGTCAAACAGACCGTGGAGCTCGCCGTCGCCTCCTTCCCGGCTCACGCCGGTGTCGCGCCCCGGGAGATGGAGCCGGTCACCCTATTCGTGCCGGACTGGCCGCGGCCTGGTCCTGAGCGGCGACTGTTGCTGGCCGGCGCCTACGTGACCGAGCCGGCTGCGGTGTTGGTGTCGCCTGGGATCTTTCTCGAGGTGGAGCCCTTGAGCCACGCCTTGGGGCACCATCTGGTGCGGAGCTACGGGTTGAAGCTGTCGTGGGAGGAGGAGGAGATCCTTTGTTTCACCTTCGGGGAGGCGGTGGAGCGCGCCCGGCGTGGGGAGCCGGTGCGGCGGGCGGGGGCGATTTTATAGGGGGTCGTTTCTCCCACATGGGAGACTCCCCCGGCGTGCCTGCGGTGCTCGGTGGCAACGCCGTGGGACGTCACCACAGTTTCTGCTCAAAGGAGTCGCCGGTGGTTGACCTGGTTTGTGCTTGCGGGCTGGCGCCGAAGTGGCGTTAGGTGATCACCGGATGATGGCGATACGGAGATTCCCGCGGGCGTCCACCCTCTGTGTGGCTACCCTGTTCATCGCCTGTACCGAGCCGACTCCGACTCCGACTCCGGTGACCGATG
>JAUUZB010000007.1 GCA_030590185.1 Deltaproteobacteria bacterium | reverse complement strand
TGACTCGCTGCTGATCGACGATCTTCTGGTGATCGATTGGCGACCCCTCTGGGAGCTCGTGACACGACACGAGCCAGACCCGGCACCCGCGGCGGCCGCATTTCACGAGGCGGTGGCGCAAGCCGCCCTGGCCATGGCCCGTCACGGTCGCGAGGGCACCGGGGTGAGCCGGGTGGTGCTCTCCGGCGGTGTTTTCATGAATCGTATCCTCGCCCACCGGGTCCCGGATCTGTTAGAGAGCGACCGTTTCGAGGTCTACAGCCACGAGCGCACGCCGCCCAACGATGGTGGCGTGGCGCTGGGGCAGGCGGTGATCGCAGGGAGCTGAACGTGTGCCTGGCCGTACCGATGAGAATTACGACCCTCGAAGATGAGCGCCGCGGCACCGTGGAGCTCGAGGGTACCGAATACCCGGTGGATCTCACCCTCGTGGACGCACCCCGGGTCGGGGAGTACGTGATCGTTCATGCCGGCTGCGCCATCGATAAGTTCGACGCCGCCGAGGCGGACGAGCGGCTGGCGCTCTTCGCCGAGCTGGCAGCCTGTTATCGCGATGAGCTGGAGCGTGGCTCCGGGGGCGGTTGAGCCGTGAACTACCTAGACGGTTTTCGTGACCCAGACGCCGCCGCACACCTGCGTGGCCGCCTCGTGGAGTTGGGCGAGGGCCTCGCCGCCGAGGGGCGAAGGGTGCGGATCATGGAGGTCTGCGGCACCCACACCATGGCGATCGCACGCCACGGCGTGCGCGGGCTGTTGCCTGCGGGGGTGGAGTTGATCAGCGGGCCAGGCTGCCCGGTCTGCGTCACCGAGACCGGCTATATCGACGCCGCCATCGAGCTCGCCGACCGCGGTGTCACGATCGCCACCTTTGGCGACCTGCTGCGCGTCCCCGGGAGCCGCGAGAACCTGGCGGTCTGCCGGGCCCGTGGCGGTCGGGTCGAGATCTGTTTTACCCTCGACCGCGCCCTCGAGCTCGCCGAGGCTGAGCCGGAGCGGGCCGTGGTCTTTTTGGCGATCGGTTTCGAAACCACCGTGGCGCCGGTGGTGAGCACCATCGCCGAGGCGGCGCGACGAAGCCTCGACAACCTGACCCTCTTGACCGCGTTCAAGACCGTGCCCCCGGCCCTCGGCGCCTTGCTCGCCGACCCGGAGGTCGAGATCGACGCCTTCCTGTGCCCGGCGCACGTCAGCGTGATCATCGGCGCCGACGCTTTTTTGCCTTTCACCGGCGAGGGCGGCGTACCCTGCGTGATCGCCGGCTTCGAGCCGCTCGACATTCTCTACGCGCTGGTTGGCATTATCGAGCAGAGCGCCGCGGGCCGAGCGTCGGTGGACAATCAATACAGTCGCGCCGTGCGTGCCGCGGGTAATCGCAAGGCGCAATCCCTCATGGAGGAATGGCTCGAGCCAGTCGATGCTGGCTGGCGCGGGCTCGGTGTGATCCCGAGCAGCGGCCTTGCCCTGCGCCGGGAAAAGTCGATCTATGACGCCGCCGTGCGCCATGGCGTGGTAGTGGCGAGCGGGGAGCCCCACCCGGCCTGTGGCTGCGGCGACGTGCTCAAGGGCAAGCTCGCCCCCACGGATTGTCCGCTGTTCGACCGTGGCTGCACGCCGAGCGAGCCGATCGGGCCGTGCATGGTGAGCAGCGAAGGGAGCTGCGCCGCGGCCTTCACATACCAGAGGGGAGTCTGAATGGCTGGAGAGGTGCTCCTCGCCCACGGCGGCGGCGGCCGGTTGTCGCGCGAGTTGATCGCGGCCGAGATCCTGCCCCGCTTTGGTGACGGCCCGTTGTCCGGGCTCCCGGACGCGGCGAGCCTGGGGATCGCGAGCCAGCAGATCCTGTTCACCACCGACTCCTATGTAGTGCAGCCCCTCGAGTTCCCCGGGGGCAACATCGGTCACCTCGCGGTCCACGGCACGGTCAACGATTTAGCGGTGGCCGGCGGTCGGCCGCGGTGGATCTCCCTGGGCTTGATTCTCGAGGAGGGCCTGCCCTTGACGACCCTGCGTCAGGTGTTGGACGCCGTTCGAGAGGCGGCGCAGGCCTGCGACGTGCGGGTGGTCACCGGCGACACCAAGGTCGTGCGCCGCGGGCAGTGCGATGGCATGTACGTCAACACCAGCGGCATCGGCGAGGCATTCCCCGGCTTCGATTTGGGTCCGGATCGCGTCACGCCCGGGGATGTCGTGTTGGTGAGCGGCCCGCTCGGTGACCATGGCATGGCGGTGCTCGCGGCCCGCGAGGGTCTGGTGCTCGCCGCTGGTCCGCGCAGCGACACCGGCCCGGTCCATCGTCTCGTCGAGGCAGCCCAGCCCTGGGCGGCCCAGGTCCGCTTCATGCGTGACCCGACCCGCGGCGGGCTCAGCGCGGTGCTCAACGAGATCGTGGCGGGCCGTAGCGTTGGTATCGAGCTGCGCGAGGTCGATGTTCCATTTTGTGCCACAACCCGGGCCGCCGCCGAGATCACCGGTCTGGACCTATTGCAGGTAGCCTCCGAGGGGCGCCTGGTCGCGATCTGTGGCCCTGGGGTAGGGGCGCCGATCCTCGAGGCCTGGCGCGCCCAACCGGAGGGACGAGGAGCGGTCCGCATCGGCGAGGTGACCGACGAGGCTGGTCGTGTCGTGCTCCAGACCTCGATCGGCGGCCGGCGACTCGTTGATCTACCCCACGGTGAGCTGTTGCCGCGGATCTGTTAGGGGCGCTGCCTAGGGGTAGATGAAGGTGAGCCCGTTGATATCCGACTGCTCGAGGGTAACCTTGCTCGCGTCGCAGGGATTGACCGCGTAGTACATCGTCGCGTCAAACACATTCGGATGGTCGAGCCCGAGCAGGTGTCCGATCTCGTGGGTGGCCACCCCCTCGATGTCAAAATCTGTGCTGCAGGCCGGGAGCGCCGCCTCGGCGTTGGTGCCAAAGTCGATGTTGTTGTTGAACACGATGTCGGCATCGGTCAGGCGATAGAAGTCGACACTGTTCGTCGTCATGGATTGGCCGGTGGTGTAGATCGGCAGGGTCGCGGCCAAGGTGCCGAAGCCGAGATCGCCGTCCGGATCATTGAAGCTCATGGTGTTGTGCCCGTCATTGACGAAGCCATCGGCAGTGCCCTCTGCCTCCTCGGCAAAGGTGATCGAGGCGGTCGGCACATCCTCCCAGTGTTGGAAACCGTCCCGCAGGGCGGTGCGCGCCTCCGTCTGGGTCAGGCCGGGCTGCGCGTTGCCGGTCACGAAGCGGTAGAGCACCGGCATGTCGGCGGGGAACCACTTGCGCTCCGGGTTGAGCAACTCGAATATGTCGGTGGCCCCGATGCTTTGCGTCTCCGGGCCAGCGACGTTGTTTAGCTCGTCCGACTCCGTCACCGTCTCCAGGGTGTCGCACTGAACGTAGGCGTCATAACTTCCGGGGCTGAAGGTTTGTACGTAGCCCAGGGTGATCGTGTCGCCCATGGCCAGACCGTTGAGGTTGGAGTCGACGTCGCCCGCTTGACCTGGGATCGGCGGGTTCTCGAGATCGAAGTAGAGATCGACCTGGAAAGGAGTAACGCAGTCGACGTTGCCCTGGTTGGTGACGTCAAAGCTGTAGTGGATGTCGTCGCCGACTAGGGTGGTCGTGAAGGTACTCATGGTGAGGTCGACCACGCCGCCGACCAGGCGCAGCGGAAAGCTGTCGGTCCAGACGTTGATCCCGTCGGTGATCGATAGGTCGAGGAGGTACTGGAACTCGTCCGCTCCCGGCTCGATTCGCACCTGGTAGTCAGTTTGGGAGGCGGTGCTGCCCGCGGCAGGTACGGCGCCGTAGGTGGCGCTGTCGACGAGTACGGTGACGTCCGGATCCGCGGAGGTTATCGTGGCCGAGACATTGCTGGCGTCGACCGCGCCGTCGTTGGCGATGGTGATCGTCAGGTCGGCGGTGGCGCCCGGGTTGAGGCTGACCGGAGAGCTGACGTGGGACGCGTAGCGCAGCTCCGTTGCTTCACAACCGCTCGGGCGGATGAAGGCAGAGGCGAAGGCCGGCGCCCAGGTGCTGGTGTCGTCAATCCAGGTGACACCGTTCATCCAGGAGCCGTTGACCGGCTCGCCGTCGTCGAGGAGGACGCCGAACTCCTCCCCCGAGAGGTTCGACCGGGACTCGATGGTGACCCAGAAGGTGTTGCCGTAACGCAGGGTGAGCGGCGTGGGGAGCGTGTAGGTTCTGACGATGACCCCGGTGCCGTCCACCCCGACCCACGCGGAGGTCCAAAGCAGTTGATCCGGGTAGCCGGCCCGGTAGGCATAGACCTTGACGCGGAAGTCCCGCGAGGCTGGGCCAGAGTTGCGGTAGTACTGCGCCTCGATAGAGGTGAGCGTGAAGGAGGTCGAGCCGACGACGAAGTAATTGCCGATCTCGTCACCCGCGTCGGGCGCGACGTAGGACATAGGGGTGTCGCTGTCGACCACCAGGGTGCTGTTCTCCACCGTGCAGCCGCTTCCCTGCACATAGAGCCCAAAGCCCTCGTTCCAGGTGGTGGGCCCGTCGGTGCTCTCGAGTGCCATCGGATAGATGCCGAAGGCGGCCGCGTCGGTGTCGACCGCGTAGCTGGGGGAGCCCGCCGCGGAGCCGCTCTGGGCGATGACGCCGTAGTCTCCCGAGCCCGTGGTGACCGTGAGCCCCGGCTCTCCACAGGTCAAGGTGCCGAGCACGGTGGCGGTGTCAGCGAAGCCAATGTTGCTCAGCGTCGTATCGATCGTAGCGCTGTTGCCAGCCGGTACCATCGCGGGGCTGGAGGAATGCGCGCTCAAGCGCAACAGGGGTCCCTCGGCGCAGCCCAGGACCCGGATCAGCCAGTTGCCCCAGGATCGGTACCAGTCCTGATCGGTCTCGGACCAGAAGACACCCGCGTGGTAGCGACTCAGGACATCGCCATCCATCAAGGGCAAGAAGTCGTTTCCGGTCTGGTCCTCTTCCATCCGGATGCCCACCCAGACCAACTCCCCCTGCGCCAGCGGTACCCCGGAGAGGAGCGAGAAGGTGTGCTGGGCGGGGTAGAGCTCGTTGACCGTGTCGACCGCGCTAGCGGCGATCTCGACGCTGGGCAAGCCGTCGGCGTCGGCGTAGATGTGGGCCGAGAAGTCTCCCTGGCCCGTGCCGGCGCCACCGGAGAAGTCGTAGAAATAGGCCTCGACTCCGAGGGCGTTGTAGGCGCCGGCCTCGACGATGAACAGGTTGACGATTTCGTCGTTTTGAATGAAGCCGTAGGATGACCAAGGATAGTCGTTGTCGATGGTCAGGGTGGCGGCGGGATCGACGACGTTGCAGGAGGTGCAGCCCTCGTCGGTCAGCTCGTCGCAGTCGTTGTCGATCCCATCACCGCAGGTCTCTAGGACGCCGGGGTTGACGTCCGGATCGAGGTCGTTGCAGTCGTCGGCGCCGCAGCTCTTGTCGCCGTAGGTGTCGTTGTCCTGATCGCGGATAGCACCGCTGCAGATTCCATCCTGGCATTGGTCGCTGACCGTGCAGGTGTCGGCGTCGTCGCAGCCGGCGGTGTTGTTCGTGTTGGTGCAGGATCCATCGCCGACGCAGGCGTCGTCGGTGCAGACGTTGGCGTCGTAGCAGGAGTAGGGGGTGCCCGTGCAGGCGCCACCCCCGCAGGTGTCAGTATGGCTGCAGGGCGCGCTGTCGTCGCAGGGGTCGGTGTTGTCGGCGTAGGAACAGGTGCTGTCCCCGTCGCAGATGTCGTCGGTGCAGAGGCTACCGTCGTCGCAGGAATAGGGCGTCCCGCCGCAGGTGCCGCCGGAACAGACATCGCCAAAACTGCAGTCGTCCGCGTCGCTGCAGGAGCTGGTGTTGTTTGTGTTGGCGCAGCTCCCGTCGCCATTGCAGGCGTCGGTGGTGCAGACGTTGCCGTCATCGCACGAGTACGGTGTGCCCGTGCAGGAACCACCAGCACAGGCGTCTGTGAAGCTGCAGGGATTGGAGTCGTCGCAGGCGACCGTGTTGTCGGCATAGGAACAGCTGCCGTCGCCGTTGCAGGCATCGTCGGTGCAGATGTTGGAGTCATCGCAGGCGTAGGGCGTGCCGTTGCAGGCGCCACCGGAACAGCTGTCGCTGAAGCTGCAACCGACGCCATCGTCGCAGGCGACCGTGTTGTTGACGAAGGAACAAGTGCTGTCGCCATTGCAGGAGTCGTTGGTGCAAATATTGACGTCGTCGCAGGTGTAGGGAGAACCAGCGCAAACGCCGCCAGCGCAAACATCGCCGTGGCTACAGAGGTCACCGTCGTTGCAGGGCAAGGTGTTGTCGGTGGTGTAACAGCCGGATACCGCGTTGCAGTCGTCGGTGGTGCAGAGGCTGCCGTCGTTACAATTGAGTGAGGTGCCAGCCACACAGACGTTGGCCACACAGGTCTCGGACCCGTTGCAGACATCGCCATCGTCGCAGTCCGGATCCGCGTTGCAGTCGCCGCAGGTCGGCTCCGCTAGGTCAATCGGTCCGTTGCAGTTGTTGTCGACGCCGTCGCTGCACTTCGGATCACCCTCCGGCCCCTCGAGGACCCCCGGGTTGATGGCGGGCACACCGTCGTTACAGTCGGTGCCGCCCGGGCAGCTCTCGTCAAAGTAGGTGTCGCCGTCGGTGTCTTTGTTCGTGACGCCGGAGACGCAGGTTCCGCCGCTGCAGGTGTCGAGCGTCGAGCAAGCGTCTCCGTCGTTGCAGGGGTTGTTGTTGTTGCTGTTGGTGCAGGTGCCATCGCCAGCGCAGCTGTCGTTGGTACAGGGGTTGACGTCGTCGCAGGAATAGGCGGTCCCGCCGCAGCTGCCGCCGCCGCAGGTATCGGTGTGGGTGCACGGGTTGCCGTCGCTGCAGCCAGCGATGTTGTCGGCAAAGGTGCAGGTGCCGTCGCCGTTGCAGCCATCATCGGTACAGACATTCCCATCGTCGCAGCTGTACGCGCTGCCGCTGCAGGCTCCCCCTGAACAGAGGTCCGATTCGGTACAGGGATCGCCATCGCTGCAGGCGTTGGCGTTGTCGGCGTTGGTGCAGGTGCCATCGCCGTTGCAGGAATCGGTGGTGCAGAGATTGGCATCATCACAGGAGTAGGCCGTGCCGTTGCAGCTCCCGCCGGAGCAGGTGTCGGCGTGACTGCAGGCGTTGCCGTCATTGCACGGCGAGAGGTTGGGGTCGTTGTTGCAGGACCCATCGCCGTTGCAGGAATCGTCGGTACAGACATTCCCATCGCCGCAGCTGTAGGGATTCCCCGAACAGGACCCGCCGCCGCAGACGTCAGCGGAGGAACAGAGGTCGCCATCATCGCAGGGGCTGGTGTTGTTGGTGTTGGTGCACGTCCCGTCACCGTCGCAGGCGTCATTGGTGCAGACGTTGCCGTCGTTGCAGGAGTAGGTGGTGCCGTCACAGGCGCCAGCCGAGCAACGATCGGTATGGGTGCAGGGGTCGCTGTCGTTGCAGGGGACGGTGTTGTCGGCGTTGGCGCACGTTCCGTCACCGTTGCAGGAGTAGGCGGCTCCTGAGCAAGCACCCGCGGCGCAGACGTCCCCCGAGGTGCAAGGGTCGCCATCGCTACAGGCGTTGGCATTGTTCGCGCTGGCGCAGGTGCCGTCACCGTTGCAGGTGTCGGTGGTGCAGGTGTTGCCATCGTCGCAGGAGTAGGGGTTGCCGGCGCAGGCGCCAGCTCCGCAGAGATCATTCTGCGTGCAAGCGTCGCCGTCGTCGCAGCCGACCGCGTTGTCGAGGAAACTGCACGAGCCATCACCATTGCAAGCATCGTCGGTACACGGGTTCCCGTCGCTGCACGTGTAGGGCGTGCCGGCGCAGCTCCCGCCACCACATAGATCGGTGTGGGTGCAGGAGCTCCCATCGTCGCACGGGTTGGTGTTGTCGAGCGCGTAACAACCGCTGAGGGGATTGCAAAGGTCATTGGTGCAGGCGTTGCCGTCGTTGCAAACCAGCGCGGTGCCGGCCACGCAGCTGTTGGCGACACAGGTCTCGAGTCCGTTGCAGACGTCACCATCGTCACAGTCCGGATCCGTGTTGCAGTCCCCGCAGGTGGGCTCGGCGAGGTCAAACGGGCCGTTGCAGTTGTTGTCGATGCCATCGCTGCACTTTGGATCACCCTCGGGACCCTCGAGGACGCCGGGGTTGATCGCGAACAGGTCATCGTCGCAGTCGGTGCCACCCGGGCAATTCTCGTCGAAGAAGGTGTCGCCGTCGGTGTCCTTGTTGGTGGCGCCCGACGCGCAGCTGCCGGCGCTGCAAGTGTCGAGCGTCGAGCAGGGATCGCCATCATCGCAAGGGGTGGTGTTGTTAACGAAGGTACAACCGCCGAGCCCGTCGCAGACGTCGTTGGTGCAGCCGTTGCCGTCGGTGCAGGAGTACGACGTACCCACACAGCTCCCGCCGCCGCAGGCGTCACCCTGGGTGCACGGATCGAGATCGTCGCAGGGCAGGCTGTTGTCGAGGAGGGTACAGGTGCCGTCGCCGTTGCAGGTGTCGGTGGTGCAGAGGTCCCCGTCGTCACAGGCGTAGCTGGCGCCCGAGCAGAGCCCGCCCGAGCAGGTGTCGGAGTGACTGCAACTGTCGCCATCGTCGCAGGGCCCAGTGTTGTCGGCTTGGGAGCAGCCGCCGAGCCCATCGCAGGTGTCATCGGTGCAGGGGTTGGTGTCGGCGCAGGAATAGGTGATCCCGCCGCAGGAGCCACCGCCGCAGATGTCGCTGTGGCTACAGGTGGCGCCGTCGTCGCAGGGCTGGGTGTTGTTGGCGTAAGTGCAGCCGCCGGACCCATCGCAGGTGTCATCGGTACAGAGGTTGGCATCGTCACAGGAATAGACGGTCCCATCGCAGCTGCCCCCCGCGCAGACGTCGCTCATGCTGCACGGGTCCCCGTCGTCGCAACCGTTGTTGTTGTTGGCGTGGGTGCAGGTGCCGTCGCCGTCACAACTATCGGTCGTACAGGTGTTGCCATCGTCACAGCCGTAGCCGGTGCCCGAGCAGGAACCACCGGAACAGGTGTCGGTGTGGGTGCAGCTGTTGGAGTCATCACACGGTGCCGTGTTGTTGGTGAAGGTGCAGGTGCCGTCGCCGTTGCAGCTATCGCTGGTGCAGAGGTTCGAATCGTCACAGCTGTAGCTGGTGCCCGCGCAGGCGCCCACGGCGCACACGTCCCCGAGGGTGCAGGGGTCACTGTCCTCGCAGGGTCTGGTGTTGTCGGCGTGGGTACAGGTGCCGTCGCCGTCGCAGGCGTCGTTGGTGCAGCTGTTCGAGTCGTCGCAGGAGTAGTCGGTCCCAAGGCAGGCGCCGGCCGTACACGTGTCTCCGAAGGTGCAGGTGTTACCGTCGTCGCAGGCATCCACGTTGTCGACCAGGATGCAGGTGCCATCGCCCTTGCAAGCATCGTCGGTGCAGGCGTTGCCATCGTCGCAGACGTAGGTGCTGCCGTTGCAAGAACCGCCCCCGCAGGTGTCGTTGAAGGTACAGGTGTCGCCGTCGTTGCACGGGTCGGTGTTGTCTGGGTTTGAGCAGCCGCCGATCGGGTCGCAGCTGTCGGTGGTGCAGGGGTTACCGTCGGTGCAGTCGAGGGCCGTGCCGGGCGCGCAGCTGTTGCCGGAGCAGGACTCGATGCCGTTGCAAATGTTCCCGTCGTCGCAGTCGCCGTCCACGTTGCATTGACCGCAGGTCGTCTCGACCAGATCGACATCACCGTCGCAATCATTATCGATGGTATCGTCACAGGTGGGATCGCCGGCTGGCCCTTCGAAGACGCCGGGGTTGACCGCGACCGCGGTGTCATCGCAGTCGTTGCCGCCAGGGCAGGCCTGATCGAAAAACGAGTCGCCGTCACTATCCTTATCGGTTGGTCCGGCGATGCAGCTGCCGCTGTTGCAGACGTCCTGGCTCGAACAGGGGTTGCCGTCATCGCAGGGGACCGAGTTGTAGGCGTAGGAGCAGGTGCCGTCGCCGTTGCAAGTGTCGGTGGTGCAGACGGTGGAGTCGTCGCACGAATAGAGGGTGCCACCGCACAGGCCGCCGGCACAGACGTCGCTGATCGTGCACGGGTCGCCGTCGTCACAAGTGCTGGTGTTGTCGGGGTGCGCGCAGGTGCCGTCACCATTGCAGACGTCGTTGGTGCAGGGGTTCGAGTCGTCGCAGGAGTACGTCGTTCCCGCGCAGGCGCCGCCGCCGCAGGTGTCATTGGCGGTGCAGGCGCTGCCGTCGCTGCACGGGTCGGTGTTGTTGCTGTACGTGCAGGTACCGTCGCCGTTGCAGCTGTCATCGGTGCAGAGGTTGCCGTCGTCGCAGGCGTAGAGCGTTCCTGCGCAGGCACCCGCGGCACAGATGTCCGTGGATGTGCAGGGGTCGCCATCTTCACAGGCGCTGCTGTTGTTGGCGAAGGTGCAGGTGCCGTCACCGTCGCAGGTGTCGCTGGTGCAGGGGTTGGCGTCGTCACAGGCATAGACCGCGCCCGCGCAGATGCCAGCGCTGCAGGTGTCGCTCTGGGTGCAACCGTCGTTGTCGTCGCAGGGGTTGGTGTTGTCGACGTAGCCGCAGCTGCCGTCGCCGTTGCAAATGTTGTCGGTGCACGGGTTGGCGTCGTCGCAGCTGTAGGCCGTGCCCACACAGGCGCCGGCGCTGCAGGTATCCCCGAAGGTGCAGGCGAGGGTGTCGTCGCACGGGTTGTTGTTGAAGGTCGAGACGCAGCTGCCTGCCTCACAGACGTCGGCGGTGCACGGGTTGCCGTCGTCGCAATCGCCGACCCCGAGGCAATCGCCACAGCCGTCGTCCCCGAGGTCAGCGTAGTCGTCGCAATCGTTGTTGAGGCCGTCGGAGCAGGTGGCGTCCCCCACCGGACCCTCCGTGGCGCCCGGGTTGACCTCCGGGTTGTCGTCGTCACAATCATTGCCGCCCGGACAGTCGGCGTCGTTGTAACCGTCGTCATCGGCATCCAGGTTCGTGAAGCCGGCGGTGCAGACCCCATCCTGGCAGGTGTCGGCGGTGGCGCAGCGGTCACCGTCGTTGCAGCCACGGCCGTTGGTCGCCATCACTTCGGCACAGGAGTCGGTCTCCTCGTCGCACAGGCTCTCCAGGCACGGGTTGTCACCGCTCGTGCAGTCGCGATCACTGCCAACGCACTCACCCTCGCTGCAGGTGTCGTCGCTGGTGCAATACAACCCGTCGTCACAGGTCAGGCTGTTGTTGACGCTGACGCAACCGGCCGCCGGATCGCAGCTGTCGGTGGTGCAGGGGTTGTCGTCGTCGCACTCGGTGTCGCCGGCACACAACCCGGTGTCACCGCCATCGTCGTCGCCCACTGGATTGTTGCCGCAGCCGATGAGGGCCAGGCTGGTGGACAGGCCGACTACTATTAAGGAGAGGGCGCTAGCCGACTTCATCGCGCATCTCCGATCCTGGTGACGATGTCGCGGACATCACGTAGCGGGAGCACCGTCTCCCGTGCGCCACCATGGTCGGGTCCCGCGAGCATCACCCCTGGGCCGGGGGCTGGGCGGCTCACCAACAGCGCGCCGGTCTCGGCATCTTCGAAGAGGCTGAACTTGCCCATGAACATTCCGATGGTGAGGTAGCCATCGCCGTCCTTTCTCGGCTCGAGGAAGAGCAACACCCGCTCGCCCCGGCGGAAGCGCGGTGTGCCCCGCAGCTCCGCCACCGTGTTTCCTACTTGGCCACCGATGATCTTGACGGTCACCAACTCGCCAGGGGCCGAGCCCTTGAGCACCTCGGTCGGCGCGACGGAGATCCAGGTGTAGATTTTCGTACGAGACCGGTTGTGGTCGACGTGGATGCCGCGTACCTCCCCGACCAGGACCAGGGGCGCTGCCTCGGTCATCTGCTCAATCGTCAAATCGAGGATGATCGTCGCGTGGGCGGTTACCGGGAGCGCCGAGAGAAACAGGACCGTTGGCAGGAGAAGTCTGGGCATGCATGACCTCCGTCGAAAATGCTGCGCGGAGTGTACGGGATGGCGTCCGGCTAACCCATCGTAGGGACTGCGAAAACCGTCGACGTGTGGGAGCTGCACCTACCTCGTCTAGACATGGCTGGTTGGGCCGACTAGGCTCCCACCAGAACGTGTCAGGGGCGCCGGGGAGTGAATGTGGGAACGAGATCGGTCGTCCCCAGGACGCGATTCCCAGTCCCACAGGAGAATAAACGTGTTGACGATTCCGCTCCTCATCGTGTTGTTGCCCGCCCAGACACCCGGCTCCGCCGAAGTCGATCCAGCCGCGCCTCTGGCCGCGGAGCCCTTGGCCTCGGAGGTCGCGCCCACCGCAGCCGAGGCCGAAGCCGCCGGCATGCCCCAACCATCCCGGGCACGGTCGCCGCGGCCCGGCTCTGAGCTACGCGCCGCTCCGTCGGCCGCACCGGTCCCTCCGCCGCGTCCCTCCGCACCGCCGATGCCCCGAGGCCAACTACGGCCACCCCCTTCCCCGCGCCTGACCTTCATCGGGGTGACGCCCTACGTGGACGGACGCCCGGTCGGACTGGTGAGCTTCTATGCGGAGATCGGTCGTTACGATCTGGTGGAGGAGTACCAATCCAACAAGAGACTCAAGCGCGGCTTGTTGATCGGCGGCGCCGCTGGCTTCGGTGCCTCTCTCGTCGGCCTCATGGTCGGCTATTTGTTGTGGATCGAGGACTTGGCTCGGTCCGTCGACGCCAACAACGAGCTGACTCTCTTCACCGACCGCGGCGGCGTAGTCATGTTGATCAGCGTCGGCGCTGGCATCGGCAGTCTCGTCTGCGCGGCGATCGGTGTCTTTATGGATCCGCAGCCGATCTCATCGGCCGAGGCCCGGGAGCTGTCCGACACGGTGGTGGTCGGACAGCAACGCCCCCCCATGAGCTGGAGGCTCGCCCCAATCGTGACCGAGGGTGGGGGTGGGCTCGCCCTCAGCGTGAGCTTCTAGCAGCACGCACCGCTACGAACCGACGACCGACGGCTTCTTTCGATCCCGCCGCCGTCTCCCGATTCGGCCGACCGCCAGGACCATCCCGAACAAGAACGCACCGCGCAGGAATGCGGAGTCGTGGTAGCAGCCTCGGCTCAACCGCACCTCGCAGCGCCTGAGCCCGTCGCCGGTGTCGACGTCCAGGCTGCAATAGTCGGAGGCGCATTCGGCCTTGTCGTAGCAGAGCTCACCGGCGTCGAACCGCGGCAGGCATTCGCCGTTGAGCCGCTCGCAGGCGGAGCCGTCCACGTCCCATTGGCAGCCGTCGTGGGCCGTGCACTCCGGTTCGGCCAGGCCGTTGCAGCTCCAGGCACCGGCCACACACACGTCGATCGCCTCGCACCCGACCGCCGCCGCGCAGGCGACGGGGAGTCCGTCGTGGATTGAGCAGTCGAGGGAGGGATCCACCAAACACTCGTCGCTGGCAAGGCAGTCCGGGTCCGCGGCGCAGGCGCTCAGGTCACCCTCGTGGGCCCAGCAGTCGATGCTGCCGGAGGGGTCACACCAACCGTTGGTGTCGTCGTAGGCGCAGATCCCGGTCGCCTCGCAGCTGGCTCGACTGCCGTCATAGTCCGGGCAGTCGATGTCGAAACAGATAGCGCTGTCGTACCCACACTTGCTGGTGACCAGACAACCGGCCTCATCGCCGCTGAGCTCGGAGCAGGTGACCTCTAGGCAGGCGCCGTAGAAGCAACCACCCGTCGCCGCGCAGCCGGTGGGATCGCCATCGAAGCCGCTGCAGGCAAGGCCGGTGGGCACACACAGATCCTGGGACACCGCGCAGCGGTCATCGAGGGCGCAGGTCACCGTGTCCTGTTGGAGCCGCCCGCAGGCCGCCACCGGATCCTGACAGAACTCGTCCGGGTCGCAGTGCTCGTGAAGGGAGCACTGGGCGGGGCGGGGCAGGCAACGGCGGGTATCGGCGTCGCAAAATTCGTTGGCGGCGCAGTCCTCTTGATAGTCGCAGCGCACCACGCAGGTCGATGCCAAGCAGGTGTGGCCCGCCACACAGGAGTCCAGGAAGCCATCGTCACAGGGTTGGCCGGGATCCGCCTGCGCTAGGCAGGCGGTCGGTAGAGCGCTGTCGTCACAATAGGCGCCGGTGGCGCAATACAGGTCGAGGGCGCACGCGCCGCTGGTCGGGTAGGGCGTGCATTCGCCTGCAACGCCTGCCCCTGGGTCACACCAGGCGGCGGCAGCGCAGAAGCCGTAGATGCACGGGCCGGTGGTGGGTAGGGGGTGGCATTCGCCTCTCTGGGGGGTGCACCAGCCGGAGAAGGCTGCGTACCAACAGCCGGACTCGGCCAGGCAGCTGCCCTCATCGCCGCTCCACTGCGTACAGTTGTCGACCTGTGCCAGACAGGCGTGTCCCGCGAGGCACTCGCCGCCGATGTAGAAGACGTCGTGGCAGGTTTGTCCGCGGCCCAATTTGCCACACGCGTAGTCGATGCAGGTGAGATCCGGAAGGCAATCGAGGGCGTCGCGGCAGAAACCGTCGGGGCCGCTCGGCCGCTCACAGGTTGGAATGTCGCCGGGGTCCGCAGGCCGGCAGCGCACACAAGCACCGGCGCAGTCGTCGGTGGATATGCAATTCTCGCCGAGCGCCGCCAGCGCCAGGGCCGGCTCGCAGTGGTATTCACGCGCGTCGCAGATGTCGCCCACGTACGGAAGGGTGACCCACTCGCAGGCGCTCGCGGCGTTGCAGTCGATGACGTTGCCCACGGTCAAGCAGATGTCACTGATCCGGTCGCACCTGCCGGACAGACAATCTTCCCCGAAGCCGTCCCGTGAGCAGCTAGCGTCGAGGTCGCCCTTGGGTTGGCAGATCTCGCCGACACAATAATGATCTGCGTCGCAACCGATCCAATCGTTGCAAGGCTCGCCGTTACCCGACGGCGGCAGGCAGCGAGCCCCCCCGGCGGTCCAAGGGCTCAGGCTGGCGCAAACCAATCCCGCGACACAATCCCAATCGTCCCGGCAGGCTTCGCCGGCGATCACCAGACCGGCGTAGAAGTCGTGGCAGACACCATCGCGCAACGCCGCCCAGTCGCCCCCCGGCGTGCCAGCGGTCTCGTCCAACAGGAGGTAGCTCGGGGTGCCGGCGCGTAGGGCGCGGGACTCCGCCAGGCATTGATGGGCCAAGGTCCAGTCGATCGCGAGCCGGCCTGCGCCCTCGGCCTCGAGCAGGTGCTCGGCCCAGGCATGGCCAACGGTGCCCGGTTTGCAGCCGGCGGCGAGATTGTCCGGATCCCAATCGAGGGTGCTCGGCTTGCTCGCGGCCATGCACAGGTCATCGCCGGTCGCGTCGTAGTGGCGATAGAGTGCGCAGAGCTGCCCGACGTCCATCGCCACGGTCGGCAAGGCGCAGCTGCCGCCGTCACACCAACCGCTGAAGCAGTCGCGGTCGAGGGTACAGGCCAGCCCATCCC
>JAUUZB010000237.1 GCA_030590185.1 Deltaproteobacteria bacterium | reverse complement strand
GGGACGTGTGCAGGTGGTCGATCGGCATCGGCAGATCGGCCGGGAGCACCGCGTCCACCGCGAAGCCGAGTCCCATGGCCGCGGCGGTGATCGCGACACCGAACACCGTCGCGGTGCGGCGGCCGTGTAGATCCGCTAGCACCCGCCAGGTGCTCAGGTTGGTGGCCGGTCCGGTCAACAAGAAGGCCATGGCGGCGCCCGCGCTCAGACCCTTGTGCATCAACAGGGCGATGAACGGCGTCGACCCGGTGGCGCAGACGTAGGTGGCGATGCCGATCACCGCCGCCAACGGCACCTGCACAGCCGGCGACAACTCGGCGAGCTGACCGGGGGCGAGCACCGGCTCCAGGATCGCCGCGAGTCCGAGCCCGGCCAGGGTCCAGGGCAAGGTGAAGTCAGCGATGTCGACGAACCCATACAGGAAGCCAGCCTTGAGCTTGGCCAGGGTGCCCGCCGGCACCGACACCGGCTCGATCGGATCCTCGATGCGCTCGGCCCGCGCCGCCCGGACCGAGACCCCGGCCACGATCCCCACGACCAGTCCCAACAGCGAGGCCAGCAACAGACGCAACAGCCCCATCTCAAAACCGAGAAGCTGCACGGTGAGGACCAACGTGGCGATCCCGATCTCCGGCGCAGCGACCAGGAAAGCCAAGGCCGCGGTCGGCGGCACGCCGCGCACCACCATGCGACGATAGACAGGGTTGATCGCGCAGGAACAGACGTTCAAAGGCAAGCCGAGGACGGTGCCCTTGAGCAGAGCCCAGACCTGATTGCCGCGAGCTAGCCAGGCGTTGATGCCGCCGGCGGTGAAGAAACGGATCAACCCGGCGAGCAGGAAACCGACCACCAACGGTGGGGCGCTCGCCAGCGCCAGGGCGAGGAAGGTCTCGCCCGGGGAGAGGGCATCGCCATGCTCGGCGTGACCGGCCTCGAGGTTGGCGACCAGCCACAACAAACCGATTCCGAGCAGGGCGCCGGCCGTCGAGCCGACGTGCCAACGGGGGGGCACGGCGGGTCCGGGCTCGATCGACTGGTGGGCCACGGCGTGCAACAGCGACCCGGCCAAGAGCGCTTGCAACACGGGCCACACCGGACCGTCGAACAGCGCCAGGTCAAAGCCGACCAACAGGAAGGCCCCGGAGGTGGTCGCCATCAAGGTCGCGACGATCGCCAAGGCGACGCGAACGCCGAACCGCGGCGCGGCGAGCCACCAGATGGTGAGGCCCACCGGGATCCGGTGCAACACCACGCCGAGGGCGAGCTCGAGACCACGCTCTGCGCCTGCGGAGCCCGCGGCCAGCGCCACCCCATCGAGGATACCGTGGAGCCCAAGAGCCAACAGGCCGAGCACGGCCGCGACCTTGAAGCCACCCGTCGGCCGCTCCGCCGAGTACCGTTCGATGACGAAGGGCAACGCCAGGCCAACGCCAGTCGCGACTGCCGCCGCCGCGCCGCCCTCGGTGATCGCGTGGGGCAGGATGTGAAGAAAGACCAGCCCCCCCACCGAGACCGTGATCAAGCTGCTCAGCACGGGCACCCAGCCCTGCCGGGTCTGCAGCAACCTCACCGCCAGCGGCGCGAGCAGCAGGGGCGCCAGGCTCAGGAGCAGGAGAGTCACGACGGGCGAGTCCTAAAGGGGAGGGGGTGTGGTTAGGTGCCGGGACGACGGGCAACGTTACAGAGATCGCACAGCCCGCTGACGAATAATTCGTGGCCGTCCACGGTGAACCCGGCCGGCGCCACGCGGCGCAGGTTGACACTACAGCCCTCGAGCTCGAGCAGGCGGTCACAACGGTGGCAGTGGAAATGGTGATGGTGTGGCTTGCCGGCGCGCTCGTAGAGCGTCCCGAGGGGCTGGTAGAGCACCCGACGAAGCCAGCCCTCCTCCACCAGGCGGCTGAGGTTGCGGTAGACGGTGGCTTGGTTCAGGGAGGGAACGTGTTGGCGCGCCTCCTCCAGGATCTCGCTGGCCCCGAGGGGGTTCTCGACATCCTCGAACACCTGGCGGATCGCCGCCCGCTGCTGGGTTCGCCGCCGGGGATCAGATCGTTTGCTCGGCACGGCCCCATCGCCTCCTGAGGTCGGGGGGCGGGCTCCATAACATCGACGCGGCCCATATTGCAAATGCGTTCGCATTTGCAGGTTGACAGGGATCCAGGGGACGCGCTTATCTGAATCAGGTGATGGATCGATGATGACGTTGCAACGAGGGGGCCGGAGCAGCCGGATGCGACTCGCGTGGACTGCCTTCACGCTCACCGCCGCCCTCTCCCTTGGCGCGGGACCGATGTTGCGTTCGGTACACTTCATCGTCGTCGAGCACACCTGGTGCCCAGAGCACCAGGCCTTTGCGCACCTCGACGACGCGCACCAAACCAGCGGGGACGCTGAGTCAACGCCAACCGAGCCGACGGCGCCATTCGCCAATTTGCTGGCTGCCAACGACACCCACGCCGATCTGGTTCACGCCGGGTGTGCGGGGCACCTGCTCCCCCCGAACCGCCTAGCTGTCCTGCCGATCCCACCGGCCGTGGCGGCGGCCGCAACCGCGGCGTTGCGCCAGGTCGTGGCCATCGAGATCGCGCCGACGCCGGCCGCGATCTACCGCGAGGCCCCCAAGCAGTCGCCCCCAGCCTGAGCCCTGCCGCCGCGGCAACCCCGCGGCATCCATTCAATCCATTGAGTAGAGTTATTGGTCGGAGCCGGCACCCCGGATTGGGTGGCCGGCGCCGCGCAGGGACATGGAGGTTGGAAGGTGAGACCATCCCTAAGGGTGATCGCGCTGGCGGTGCTGCTGATCGGCGCTGGCGACGAAAACGTTGACGATCTGGATCTAATGTCGGAGCTCGAGACGGCGGTTGAGTCCGACGCCACGACCCGCGCCCAACAGAAAGGTAGCGACGCCACCCAGGCGGAGAACATCGCGGCCGAGGATCCGTTCAACTGGCTTCCAGAGGTGATCAAGGGACCGATACAGACCGCCACCGAGGTGGTCGGCAACGAGGTCAATCCCTCCCTGTCCTTCATCCTCGACTTTGCCGGCACCTATTTCTCGGCGGAGAACCGCATCCACCTCGGCGGGCACGCCCCAACGACCAACGGCCCGTCGATCCAGGGCGCCGAGCTCGCCGCCTCGGCCAGCATCGATCCCTACTTCCGTTTCGATCTGGCCTACGGCATGTGGCACGGCCACGTGGAGGAGGCCTACGCCACCACCACCGCCCTGCCCTGGAACCTCAAGGCGCGCGCCGGGGTCTACAAGGCCAACATCGGCCGACACAACCCGACCCACCTGCACCAGTGGCCCTTTGCCCTCCACCCGCTCCCCAATGAGTGGCTCTTCGGAGCCGAGGGGCTCTCCCAACCCGGCTTTGAGCTCTCCTTCCTGTTCCCCGCCCCCTGGTACATCGAGCTGATCGCCGGAGTGCAATCAGGGGAGAGTGGCTCATTTCGCACCAAGCCCCTGTCGGCGGGCGATCCTACTCCGGCCGATTTCAACTACCCGATTCGGCTAGTGCAATTCTTCGACCTCGCCGACGACCTCGCCATGCAGCTCGGTCTCAACGCGGTCACCGGCACCTCGCCCAACGCACCGGAGATCGGCAACCGGAGCCTCGCCCTCGGCACCGACACCTTCCTCAAGTGGCGGCCGATCGGCTGGGGTGAGACCGGCTATACCTTCGTCTCTTGGACCGTCGAGGCCTGGTACCGGCAGATGCAGGTCGCGGGTGATCTCTGGGAGGACATTGGCGGCTACAGCGACCTCATCTACGGCATGGACAAGCGCTGGCAGCTCGCCCTGCGCGTCGAGCTCTGGAAGCGACTCAGCGGGGAAGCGACCGGCACGGAGCTCGCACGGGACGGCTATGGCGCCGACACCGTCCGCGCCACCCTGGCGTTGAGCTTCTCACCCTCCCACTTCTCGCGGGTGCGCCTGCAGTACACCTTCGAGAACGTCGAGGGCTACGACTACAACAACATCGTGCTGCTCCAACTCGAAGTCTCGGCGGGCGCCCACGGCGCTCACACGTATTAGGAGACCGCCATGTCACGTTCGCTCAGCCTTCTCATCCTGCTGCTGGCCAACCCCGCCTCGGCCTCGCAGCTCCTGGTGATCACCACCATCCCCGACTTCGGGGCCATCGCCGCTGAGGTGGGCGGCCCCCACGTGCGGGTGGTGGCGCTGGTCAAACCGACCCAGGACCCACACTTCGTCGACGCCAAGCCGAGCCTGATGGTCAAGCTCAACCAGGCCGACCTGCTCTTGGTCACCGGCATGGAGCTGGAGGCAGGTTGGCTGCCACCGCTGATCACCGGCGCCCGCAACGGCGACATCCAACGGGGCGCCGACGGCTACCTGGACTGCTCCACCCTGATCCCACCGATGGACGTTCGCGCCCCGGACCGCGCCAAGGGAGACATCCACCCGGGCGGCAACCCCCACTACTGGACCGATCCGCGCAACGGCATGCGTATCGCCCAGGGGATCGCCAAGCGCCTCGCCCTGCTCGACCCGGAGCACGCCGGCGACATCCGGACCCGCCTGCGGCTCTTCATGGGTCGCCTGGAGGATCACGTCACCATCTGGAAGAAACACCTCGACCAACACCAGGGCACCAAGGTGGTGGTCTACCACGAGAGTTGGGTCTACTTCCTCGACTGGGCCGGCTTCGAAAAAGTTGGCGCCCTCGAGCCCAAGCCCGGGATCCCGCCCAACCCGAGCCACGTGGCGCAGCTGATCAAGCGAGTCCAGGGGACCGGGGTCAAGTACGTGATCCAGGAATCCTTCTACCCGACCCAGCTCTCCAAGATCTTCGCCAATAAGTCCGGCGCCGAGCTCAAGGTCCTGCCGACCATGGTCGGGGCCGGGGGCACCCATAGCTACTTCGACGTCATCGACAACCTCGTCAACCAACTCACCCACTGAGCGGAGCACCACCATGCAGCGTCCCATGTTCATTTCGACCTTCATCTTTGGAATCGCAGTCCTGGCCAGCGGTTGTGGCGACGGGGGCAGCGGCACCACCGGTCTCGATTGCGGCGACAACGGCACCGAGCACGAGGGGCATTGTCACTGCGACAGCGGCTACCTGTTCGACGGGACCACCTGCGTCGATCCTGAGGAGATCACCACCGTCTGCGAGGAGCACACCGACACCGATGACCACGTGCACGGAGCCTGCGCCTGCCCGGCTAGCGGCGTCTGCCCCTGCGACGATGGCACCATCGAGACCTACGGCGGCGTCGACTACTGCGTTCCGGATCTGCACGCAGAATGAGCGCCGCGAGTTTACAACCCGTGACGGACATCCAACCGCTCCTGACGCTGCGGGACGTGGCGATCGGCTATGGCGGGTCACCGTTCCTCAACGGCATCGATCTCACCCTTCGGGCTGGCGAGTTCCTCGGTCTGGTGGGGCCGAACGGTGCCGGCAAGTCAACCCTGCTCCAGGCGGTGATCGGGATCATCAAACCGCTGGGGGGCGCGATCGAGCGGCGGGAGGACCTGCGCCTAGGGTACGTACCCCAACGTAGCCGGGTGGATCCGATCTTCCCGTTCAGTGCCCTGGAGGTGGTGCGCGCTGGGGGCATGGGCCCGAAACCCCGGAGTCAGGGTGGCCCGAACTATCGAGCCGCCTCTGCTGAGCGCGCCCTCAACGCCCTCGGTCAGGTCGGGATCGCCAAGCTCGCGGCGCGGCCCCTGCGGGACCTCTCCGGCGGCCAGCAACAACGCGTCTTGATCGCTCGGGCGTTGGTTCGGGAGCCAGACCTCCTGATCCTGGACGAGCCAACCGCGGGCATGGACATCCCATCGGAACGCGACCTGCTCGACTTCATCACCGAGCTCTACCGCGAGCGGGAGGTGACGATCATTCTGGTGGTGCACCAGCTCAGCCTGGTGGCCGGCCGCTGCTCCCACCTGGCGATCATCAACAAGGACCTGCCATTGTTCGCTGTCGGCACGGCGACGGAGTTGCTGACCAGCGAACGGCTCACCGAGCTCTACGGGCATCCTATGGAGGTCTGCGGCGACGGTGAAGATATGATCGTGCGCGCCGCGCGCCACGGCGAGGGGGCCTGCCCATGAGTTTCTGGGAGTCGTCGTTCCTCTGGTTCGAGGCGGTGATCGCCTCGGTGGCGGTCGCCTCGGTCTGCGCGGTGATCGGGGTCTACACGATCATGCGCCGGGTCGTTTTCCTGCCGGCCGCCCTCTCCCAGATCTCCGGTCTCGGGGTGGTGCTCGCCTTTCTGTTGCCCTTGCTGTGGCCGGGCCTCACCGGCACACCCTTTGCGAGTCCGCAGCTGGTGGCGCTGGCGGTGACCCTGGCGGCGGCGCTGTTGCTCGGCTGGATGCCGGAGCCGAGGCGGCTGAGTCGGGAGGCGGTGATCGGTATCGCCTACATCGTTGCCTCGGCCCTAGTGATCGTGATCGGCGATCGCATCCCGCAGGAGTCGCATCAGATCTCCGACATCCTCTTTGGGAACGCGGTGGCGGTAGGGCGCGGCCAGATGTTCTGGGCGGTCGGGGTGGCGGTGGTGGTGATCGCGATTCACGCCACGCTGTTGCGGGCCTTTG
>JAUUZB010000800.1 GCA_030590185.1 Deltaproteobacteria bacterium | reverse complement strand
GGGGCAACGCCGACCAGGCAAAGACGTACTCCACCACCGAGTCCTTCTCGGTCCGCGCCGGCTCGACCTCGCAGTCGAGACAGGCCCAGGTCAGCTCCTGCCCGGCCGGAACCCGCACCGTTACCTTTCGGTCAGCGATGGGGAACGGCCCGCGCAACGGCACCGTCGCGCACAGGGGGCGCTTGGACGGCTGCGTTGAGATCCTATACTCGAGGTCATTGGTGCAACCGAGCTCCATGCCGACGTGGGTGATCACCGTCTCGCGCAAATCAGCATAGCCGGGTGCCTTGGCCAGCGCGCTCGGCGTGGTCTCGGTGATCGAGTTCGGCTTGATCGCCACCTCGGTGCCGTCACGCATGGTGGTCACCGCCCGCAACACGGTGAGCTTCTCGCGGGCACTGTCGTGCACCACCCGCGGATCACCAAGCGCGTCGATCGCCACGTCGGTGTGGATCGTTGCCTTTTTGTGCAGGACCCGTTGCCGCGATCCGTCGGCCGCGAGCTCGAAACGGTCGTGCCACAGGAGCAGGTCGGCATCGGCCGCCATTTCGGTTGTTCGTGTCCGCATTTGACTGGCGCTCGAGGCACAACAGCCACAGGCCAAGAGAACGCCGAGCAGGAGCAGCGGAGGGTAGTGGCGGGGATTGGGTGGCAGCAGCATCTCAGTTTCCTCCTCGTGGCTCGCGGGCCAGGAAATACTGGCGCCGGCCCAGGGCGCGGAACGCGTCAGCGACCTCTTTGAGGGCCGGGTAGTCCGCAGGCGCGATGTTCCGCTGGTTGATGATCACCGTCTCGTGCAGCTCGAGAGTGTCGCCGCGTTGGGCGAGGGTGGCGTGGAGCGCCCCCATCGGGGTCTCGATCTGCTCGTCGAGCGCCGGGCCGACCAGACGGTAGCCCGCCGGCACCCGCAGCCGCTCCACGAATTTTAGATGCTGCGGACAACGCAGCCAGATCGCCGAGAGGCGCTCGTCGGTCTCGGTGGCGGGCAGCCAATCGGCCATGCGGGCGCTGCCAAACAGATGCTTGGTCACCGGCAGGGCGGTGCGCATCACCCCGTCCCCAACGTTCGCGTAGCCGAGGACGCGATAGGTCAAACGGATCTCAAAGGGCGAATCGAAATCCCGATGGTCGGTGAAGCGGAAGTCGACCAGGGTAGCGCCCGCCTTGACCCGCCCCAGCATCCCGGCGACCGCCGGCCAAAGCTCATCCACCGTGCGGTAGGCCACCAGCCGCCGCAGGCGATCCTCGAGATAACCGCTGCCGGTGAGCGTCACGTCGCTCTCGAGATTGCCGTCGGCATCGAGCCGCGACTCGGCGGTGACGTTGAGCTCGTTGTGCGCCGAGGGCAGATAGGAGGTCATCATGAGATCCTCGCCCTCGGGCGTTCCAATCACGTAATGCTGCTCCCGCTCGGCGCTCGACCACAACTCCGACGAAAACGGCGCCCAGGTCGGATCGATCATCCGAAAGCCCTCTGGCCGCTCGACCGCCACCACGCAGTGGTTGAACTGATCCGCCGGTATGCGCTCCACCCGCGAGCCAGCCATGGTCATCGCCGGATAGGACGTGAAGCCCGCGGCACGCAGCATGGTGATCGCCATGCTAGCGATGTCTTTGCAGACCCCCGCCCGGTCGTTGAAGGTCATCTCGCCGCTGTGCAGGGTGTAGCCCTCCCCCTTGCCCATCGAGATTCCAGAGTAGCGGATCTCCTGGGCGGTCCAATGCAAGATCGCAGAGATCTTCTCCTCCTCGTTGTCGACCTCACGGGTGATCTCGGCGACCTTGGCGCGGATCGCGTCGTTGGCCGCGAACTGCCCTTCGTTGACCTCAAAAAACCAGCGGGACTTTGCCTGCCAGTCCTTGGCCGTGGCCATCACCACCTTCGGCAGGTACTCGCTGGCATCAGCGGCGCGGCCCTCCGGCTCGTGCGCCGCTAGCTTCTCCCGCCAGAAGCTATAGGCGACGGTCTGCTCGCCAAAGGTGAGGCTCGATTTTACGGCGCCGTTGTAGACCTCGAACTGCAAGGGCTTGTTGGCGGGCAGGGTAACCGTGTAGCGGCGCTCCAGGGTCGGCCAGGGCGCGTCGCCGAACAACACGACGTCATAGAAATGGCCACGCATGGGCGGGATGTACTTCTCCTCCGCGTCGGCGTTGCCGCGCAGGTAGGCGATGATGAAACCCTTGGTGTAGGTCTCCACTTCCAACGCGTCGCCGACCGCGAGCCGCGGCACGGACAGGACGTGCATCCTCGGGCCCCAGTAGATCCAGTGCTGCGGCTGGGGCAGATCGCGCACCCGCTCGGCACCGAGCTCAACGGGCGCGGGTGGCTCCTCCACGCCAAGCACGGGGGCGGGCAGGACTCGCGCGGTTTCGATGGTCACTACATTAGATGTCGGATCATAGTCGAAGCGCAGGCTGCGCAGGGCGGTCGACCCGGCCTCGGTCAGAACCTTAAAGACCCGGCGTCGGCGATAATGGGCGAGCCCGCTGTCCTCAACCTCAACCCGCGAGCGGTCGATCACCACCACCAGATCGGCGCCGTCGTGGTCGTCGCTGTCGCCGGCTCCGGCGATCAGGGCGCGCAGATCTTCGACCGGGGGCGACGCGACCTCGGCCAAGGGGGCTTCCCCCATGGGGGATGGGGCGCCGACAAACAGCAGCAGGAGTAGATGTTGCATGGTTTGCTCCGTGTGCCCCGCAGATAGTGAAGGGCCACGGGCCAGTCAACGGGCACGCCGCCCCGAGGCCTACGACCAGCCCCAGGGGCACCAAAAATATCGCCCAGAGCTTGACCCACAGTCCAGAATAGTAAAAAAGATACCGCTATCCGAAATTCAAGTTTTGACGGGGACCCCGATGAGTAAACGACACGCCACCCTCTCCCAACAACCGATCCACGCGCCACGGCTGACCATGGCCGCGCTGCTGCTGCTCGCCGGCTGCCAGACCGCTCAGGGCGGTGAGGCGACCGCAACGGCAGCGGCCACCCAGGCCCCGACGCCGACCGCCGAGGGTGCGGCCTGCGTCGAGTGCCACCGGGCGAACTCCCCGGGCATCGTCCGTGATTGGGAGCTCAGCGCCCACAGCACCCAGGACGTCGATTGCGCCACCTGCCACGGCACCGGCCACTCCAGCGCCGACGACGTGGACAAGGTCAAGGTGGTCACCGCCGATACCTGCGCCGAATGTCACGAAGAGCGCGTAGCCGAGTTCAAGAAGGGCAAGCACGCCATCGCCTGGGCGGCGTTGAAGGCCATGCCGACCACCCACTCCAAGCCGATGGAGCTGATCGACGGGATGAAGGGCTGCGGCGGCTGCCACAAGATCGGGCTCAAGACCGAAGAGGAGATCAAGGACCTCAAGGCCAAGGGCTCCGGCTTTGGCTTCGCCTCCTGCGACGCCTGCCACACCCGTCACACCTTCTCGGTGCGCGAGGCCCAACAACCCCAGGCCTGCGCCACCTGCCACATGGGCTTCGACCACCCGCAATGGGAGATGTACTCCACCTCCAAGCACGGCGTGCGC